>JADDPV010000024.1 GCA_016781705.1 Rubrobacter sp. | reverse complement strand
CTCCCTTACGGAAACGCGGACATTCTACAGCACGGTCTCGGCCGCCGCGGCGATCACAGCAATTCAGGAAGGACCGCGCCTTTTGTTACAGTAGCGGGGTGGCAAGCGGCGTGGGCGGGTACGCGGAGGTGTGGGAGAGGTTCGAGAGGGAGCGTCGCCTGGAGTTTGGGGGGCACACAGACCCGAACTGGCGCGACGGGCGCGCCCTCTCGGCCTCCTTTATCGTGCCGGTGGACGCGTCGGGGGTGCGGGAGAGGCTGAAGCCCCTGAGGGACGCTTTGAGGCCGTTCCCGTTCGTCTCCTTGCCCCCGGACCGCTTCGTGCACATAACGCTGCTCCTCCTGGCTTCCTGGTCCCGGAGCCCGAGAGCGAGAAGGAGGTCTCGCGCGGGCGGCTGCGGGAGATCGAGGCCGGGGCCCGAGCGGCGCTGCGCGGTTTCCCCGCCTTCGCCGTGAGGCTCGCGAACCTGAACGCCTTCCCCGGGGGGGTCTTCGTCGAGGCGCACGACGGCGGGATGCTCGGGCGGTTGCGCGAGGCCATCTGCGAACGCTGCGGCATCGACGCTTCCGCGGGGCCGCCACACCTGACGCTGGCGTACATGCACGCCCCGGACGACACCCCGGCCCCGGAGGAGTTCGTTGCCACCGTCGGGCGCTACAGGAACTGGCCGGTCAGGGAGATACTGGTGAAGGGCGTCGAGATGACCCTCCTGGACTTGAGGGACCGCGAGTACCCCGACCCTGAGCCGGTTGCGAGGATCCCGTTGGGAGGTTAGCCGGGGGCCTGTCTCTCGAGCAGCTTCGGCGTGAGCAGCCAGCGCAGGGAGGCCGTCTTCGGCCCCGGAGCGTCTCCGTCCCCATCGAACCGGAGGCAGACCACGCCGCCTTTCTTGATCTTCACCCACGTGGCCCCGGTGTCGGCGGTCAGGAGGTACGAGACCAGCTCATGCAGGCACGGCCGGTGCCCGACGACCGCCACGCTCCCCGCCCCCGCGTAGGTTTCCAGCGCAGCCGCCACGACTTGCGGCGGGTTCTCGGGCTCGAGCTCCTGGCACACCTTCGGCGCGGGCCAGCCGGCTTCGGCCAGGATCTCCGCCGTACGCCACGCCCGCTCGTACGGGCTGCTCAATACGACATTCACCCCGGGCACGAACCCCAGAATCCCCCGGGCTACCCGCCGGAAACGTCCCTCGCCCTCGGGCGTCAGCGGGCGCTCCGAGTCGTCGGGCCAACGCTCCCCGTCGCGCTTGTGTGCCACCGCATGCCGCACCACGTACAGGTCCAACCACACCCCCGGTCTCTCCGCTACTTCTTCTTTTTGTAGGCCTTCTTCTTCGGGCCCGCCTTGGCGTCCGCCTTGTCGCCTGCTTTCGAGATGGTCTTCTCGAAAGCCTTCCACTCCTTGCCGCCGGCGACGGCGCCGAAGGCTTCGTTCTCGCGCAGCCCGCTCCTTATTTCGGCGGCCTCCCGCAAGAGGTCCCCGGCGAGCATGCCCACGAAGAATGCCGCCTTTGAGGGGAACCTGTGGCCACCCGTGGCGAGCTCGCGCAGCCATTCGGCGGCGACGATGTCGTCCTGGTGCAGCCCGAGGTCGTCCTGGACGGCCTTGAGGGGCTTGACCAACCCGTCGGTAGCGCTCTCGCCGTACACGTCGGCGAAGAACTCTAGGGCGTAGCGCAGGCGCTTACCCTCCTTGCGCAGCTCGTGATAGTCCTCCGGAACAGAGGAGCCGTCTAACCCGCGGGCGAGCTTGCGCCACTTGCGGTAGCGGCGGGAGAGGAGGCCGGAACCCGCCACGACGGCCGGCTCGTCGGCCGTCGAGTCTCCGTCCGGGGGACCGCCGGGGACGAGCCCGCCCCTCGGGCCAAGCTTGAGCATCTCGGCGAAGGAGGTCTCGAAGCGCTCGTAGCGGGCTGAATCGAGGGCCTCGAGCATGGGCCCCCTCGCCTCCTCGCGCCTCCTCTCCATCGCTCGGGCCGCCCTGCGCAGGGCCTCCCGGTACTCCTCGTCTTCAGACGGTTCGTCGGACGTCCCGGCGACCCAGCCCTCCAGCCGCTCGAGCTGTACGTCGAGGTCGCGCACGTCTCCCAGAACGTTCGCCAACCACTTCAACTCGCCTCGGAGGTGACGCGCCCGCTCGGGCAGGGCCCCTTTGAAGAGCTTGATCGCGGCGCGCATCCGGCGCGTCGCCACGCGCATGTCGTGGACCTCTTCGGGGTCCTCCCCGATCCTGACCCCCGGCTCGTGCGAGCGCATCTTCGCGAACTGCCGCCGCAGAACGGCGAAGGCGAGCTCTCCCAGCGTGAGCGAGGCATCTATGCCGGTCGGGCCAAGGTCCGCGGCCGCCTCCGGGCTCTGGCCCGTCGCGAAGAGCCCCGCGGCGTACTTGGAGAGCCGGGTCGGCTTCAGTCCCAGAGCCTCCCGCATCTCCCCGACGAAACCCCCCAGAAGCTCCGGAGCAGAGTCAACATCCCCGGTGCCCACCTCGACCTCCACGCGCGAGAGCCGTACCGGCTCCTCCCCATCCCCGAGCAATATCTCCGTCTCGTCGAGCGCGACCTCGCCCACCACGCGCCCGCCGGCTCCGCCGGCAACGCCATCAGAAGGCTCATCCGAGGGTTCGTCCCATGGCTCGCGCTCGCGGATGTCCCCCGCGGCATCGACGACGATCTCCTCGGTCTCGTCCTCGACACCGTCTTCAGACCTGGTGTCGGTTTCCTCCGCCTCCCCGCTCTCGCGTTCGCGGACGTCGCCCGAGGCGTCGATCACGACCCCTGCGCCGTTCGCCGGGGCGTCCGTGGAGGCCTCGCCTTCGACCCGATCACCGCCGCCGTCGCCCTCGTCCGCCTCCCGGATGTCCCCGGAGGCGTCGGCGACGATCCCCCCGCCGTTTTCTGGAGCGTCGCGGAGCACGAGGTCGAAGGTCCGGCAGCGGGTGCGCAACGCGAAGACGGACCGTACCTCGCGAGCGCCGGCGAAGGCCCGGAAGAGCTCGCCGGCGGGGCCTCTGGAGCCGCGCAGAGACTCCACGGCGGCACCGTCGCCCTTGAGCGTCTCGGTGACCTCGCGGCGCCTCGCCTCGCCCGCGTCGCCGCTCTCCGCGGTTAGCGACTTGAGCGTCGCCTCGGCACCGCCTTTCTCGCCCTCGCGCACGCGCAAGGCGTAGCCGGCCCGGTAGAAGCGCCAGTCTTCGGTGTCGTGGTAGGTGTCCGAGAGCGCCTTCGTCTCGCCTTCTGCGGCGACGGAGACGCCGGGGGTCTCGAGAGCGCCGCTACGACCGGCCAGCCAGCCCTCGACCACGGCGAGGTCTGGCGCGTCGAAACGCCACTCGACTTCCAGCCTGTCCGTTCCCTTGCGCCGCGACCCCCACCCGCCGGGGGAACGCCGCGAATGCCCGTTCGGTTCCGGGTGGCGCTGCTCGTCCGTGTACGGAACCTTCGCGGAGGTCTCTCTTCCCACGGTCACCTCCAGAGGTCGTTTCTTTTCTTAGAATGTATCATGGACAGGGAGCGATTTTTTGCGCTCAAGAAGCGCCCGCGAGAGCCTTATTGTGGAACACGTCGTCGAAACCCCCGGCCCTGGCCTCAGCCCCGCAGCGCCGGACCTCCGCCAACCAGTTCTCCTCGTAGAGGCGGTGGGCAACCCGTCAGGCGGACAGTCGTGTCGAGGTGCAGGGTAAGGCCCCATCTCCGCAGTGCGGAGCGTGAGGGTATGAGAGAGGATCCACTGCCCGTGAAGCCCGCACCCAGAGCGCAGTCCAGGCGCGCAGCGCTTTATCTCCACCTACTGGTTGAAAGTGCTCTTTGGCGTCCCCATCGCCATGACCCGCCTTCGACCGTCCCCGCCAGAAACTCGCCGCCACCCGCGAGGTAGACCTCCCTACCCGGTCGAGGTCCTCGTCGAGCGAGGAGTCATCCATATGCGCCCCCACATCATCCAGCCCCTCCAGATGCAACTCTCAAGCCGCGCCGCGGTCCCCAGGTTCGGTAGCTGAAGCGCTGACAGGCTAACCATCTACTCAAAACGGCTCCTCGAGGAGCAGAGCCTGGCTGTCCAGGGGGTCTTCGTCTTTCTTGGGCCGAACGCGGGCGTAGGCGCCGTCGGGATTCAGCTCCCAGGCGTTCGCGGTGTCGGAGAGCTGGAGGTCGAGGAGGCGCCGTATTTGGTCGCGGTGGCGCTTCTCGCGTAGGGGGAAGACGTTCTCCACGCGCCGGTCGAGGTTGCGCTGCATCCAGTCGGCGCTACCAAGGTAGACCTTCTCGTACCCTTCCCCGAAGGCGAAGATGCGCGCGTGCTCCAGGAAACGCCCGACCAGCGAGACGACGCGGATGTTCTCGCTCACCCCTTCCAGGCCCGGCTTCAAGCAGCAGATGCCGCGCACCACCAGCTCTATCTTCACCCCGGCCTGCGAGGCCAGATATAGCTCTTCTATGATCTTGGGATCCGTCAGGCTGTTCATCTTGCACGAGATGCGTCCCCCTTTCCCTTCCTTCGCGCGCGCGGCCTGCTCGCGGATAAGCGCGACGAACTTCTCGCGCAGCGCCAGCGGGGCAACTAGGAGTTCGTTGTACTCCTCCTGCTCTGAGTAGCCGGTCAGGTAGTTGAAGAGGTCCGTGCTGTCCTCGGCGATGTTCGGATCGTCGGTGAAGTACGAGAAGTCCGTGTAGATGCGCGCCGTCGTGGGGTTGTAGTTGCCCGTCCCCATGTGCGCGTAGCGTCTCAAGCCCTTCCCCTCGCGCCTGACCACCAGGCACATCTTCGCGTGCGTTTTGAGGCCCACGATGCCGTAGGCGACGTGGACGCCCCGAGCCTCCAGCTGGCGCGCCCACACGATGTTCGGCTCCTCGTCGAAGCGTGCCTTCAGCTCGACGAGCACGGCGACCTGCGTCTGCTCGTCGCGCGCCCCCAAGAGCGCCTCGACTATGGGGGAGTTCGACCCGACGCGGTAGAGCGTCTGCTTTATCGCGAGTACGTTCTGATCGGAGGCGGCGGCGCGCACGAACTCGACCACCGGAGCAAAGGAGTCGTAGGGATGGTAGAGGAGGACGTCGCCCTGGCGGATAGCCTGGGTTATGGAGCGGGCCGTCCCGATTTCGGGCGGTATATGCGGCGTGAAGGGCGGGTAGAGCAGGTCCCCCCGGTCAAGGTGCGTCAGTTCGTTCAGGTCCCCAAGCCCCAGCGGCTCCTGCACGGCGTACACTGAGTCTCCGACCATGTTCAGGTTCTCGGTCAGCCAATCGCGCAGGGCGTCGGGCATCGAGTCGGCGACCATCAGCCTGACGGTCTGGCCGAACCAACGACCCTCCAGCTCGTCCTCGATGGCTTGAAGAAGGTCGCTCGCCTCGTCTTCCTCGATCACGAGGTCCGCGTTGCGTGTCACCTGAAATACGTGGCACGACGAGATCTCCTTTCCCGGGAACAGCTCGTCGAGGTTGGCCGCGATGATCTCCTCGACGCGCACGAACTTTATCTCCCCGTGTATCCCCGGCGCCGCCGTCTCCTCGATCTCCTCCGTCGGCGGGACCTTCACGAAGCGGTTGATCGTGATGGGCACCTTGACCCGCGCCATCACCTCCCGCCCCCGGTCCTTCAAGACCACGAGCAGGTTCAACGAGAGGTTCGAGATGTGCGGGAACGGGTGCGCCGGGTCTATCGCGAGCGGCGTCAGGATCGGCAGTACGTCCTTGACGAACAGCCCCCGAAGCTCCTTCTGCTCCCACTCGAGCAGATCGTCGTGCGCGACGAGCTTGATGCCCTCCCTCTCGAGCGCGGGGAAGAGCTCCTTCTCCAGGATCTCCCGCTGCTCGGCGAAGAAGCGCTCGGCGTGCTCGCGGATGCGTCCGAGCTGCTCCTCCGGCGTCATCCCGTCCGGGACGGGGTTGGGCAGCTCCGAGGCGACCTGCTGCTGCAAACCGGAGACCCGGATCATGAAAAACTCGTCCAGGTTGGTCTCCGAGATGTTGACGAAACGTACCCTGTCGAGCAGGGGATGGCGCTCGTCCCTGGCCTGCGCCAGCACCCGGTCGTTGAACCCGAGCCAGCTCAACTCCCGGTTTATGTACAGCGACGGATCGGAGAGGTTAACGGCCTTCTTTTCCTGGGTGGTCTCCGCCATCCATATCACTCCCCCGGTAGTTCTTTGTTTATCTCCCGTTGCCGTTGGCTTCGCCGTCGGCGAGCGCGAGGATGACGCCCTCGCGGATACCGCCGCGCGCGACGGTGAGCGAGGGCCTGCCATAATAAGCGAGTATCGCCTCCAGCGTAGAGGCCGCCGCCGGCAGGACACGCGCCCGCTCGGGCACGAGCCCCGTCTCGCGGGCGAAGACCCCGGAGGGCATCTGCGACGTCTCCTCCACCAGCCTGCGCAGGCGCTTCTGAGTGAGTTTGTCCCGCGTGAGCCTGAGCATCGCCCGCGCCGAGCCCCCGACCGCCACGATCGCCGTCCCCTTGGGGAGCTTCCACTCGGGCAGCATCTCCGACACGGCCTTGCGCAAAGCTTTCAACTCCTTCTGGCGCGGCGGGTCGCTCTCCACGAAACGCTCGGTGGTGCGGTTGGAACCGAGCGGGAGCGACACCTGCTTCTCCGGTCCCCCGGCGACGTCGCCGAGGATGAGCTGCGCGGAGCCGCCCCCGAGGTCCACGACGAACACCGGGCCTCCGGCGGAGACCTCATCTCCCAGGGCCGAGACCGCTCCGCGGAAGCCTAAAGCCGCCTCCTCCTCGCCCGAGATCAGGCGCATAACGAGACCCGTCCGCTCGCGCACCTCCCGGACGAGATCCAAGCCGTTCTCCGCGTCCCGCACGGCGCTGGTCGCCAGGATGGTCGGCTCCGGAGCGCCGTTGAAGTCCGCCACGGTCGCGAAGAACGAGATGGCCTCGACCGCGACGGGGAGGCGTGCGTCCTCGATCCTCCCGGTCTTGTCTACCCCCGAGCCTAGGCGCACCGCGAACTTCTCGCCCGTCACGGGCAGCACCCGGCCCTCCTCCACCTCCCCGACCAGGAGGTGGATCGTGTTGGACCCCACGTCTATGATCGCGTGCCGCCCGTTCTGCTCCATACGAACTCCAATCATACCGTCCCGCCCTCGTCCGTGGTATACAGATATCCTATCGGACGGTATCTTTAACCTACCGTTTACCCGCAAAACTGCCCCGCCCGGCCTGGTCCGGCGGAGAGCATGGAGGTGGCCATCTCCAGCAAAAAGAAGCGCAAAGAGCGAGGCCACGATAGCCCCGCCGCGAAAGTCCGCGACTACGAGGCGCACGTCCTCGTCTGCGCGGGCGGCGACTGCAAGAAGCGCGGCGCGAAGGACACGCGCAGGGCCCTCAAGGCGGCGCTGCGCGCCTCCGGCCTGCTCGGCGAGACGCGCGTGGACACCGTGGACTGCCTCGGCCTGTGCAAGCACGGCCCCAACGCCGTCGTCTACGACGGGACGAACCCTAAAGGCACCTGGTACCTCGGCCTCGACGAGAGCGACGTCCTCGAGGTCGTGGATGAGCACCTCGGGCGAGGCACGCCAGTGTCACGCCTCGCCGCCGAGCGACGGCCACGCAAGAAAAGCTAATCAGAAGACCTTCAGCGAGAGGTACTGGAGACGATAAGCCCCCACGCGTTTCTCGCGCCTCCCGCCGGAGCGTCGCGCTTGGCTTCCCCGCACGCCCATTGCCGCTGCTTCGTTCAACGCCACGGACGCAAGAGCTGCCAACTGACCGACCGGAGGCCTCTCAAGCCACCGAGACGAGTTCAGCCTGCACTATGAATCTCTCGGCGTAGTCTGGGAGGGTGCAGGTCTGCAGGGAGACGATGTTCGCGCCCGGCGTGGGTTGGGTGACGTGGTAGTCGTAGGGGCCGACGGTGAAGCTGGTGAAGACGCTGTAGGTGTAGCGGGTGCCGTCGGCGTCGGTGAGGATCACCTCGTCGCCGTTTTGGAGCTTGTCGAGGTCCCAGAACACCAGGTAGGAGTCAGTGCCAGGGTAGCCGAGGCGGTGACCGGCGATGTAGACGTTGGCCTCCGCGTCCCAGGGGTAGCCGGTCCCCTCGACGTGCTGGGCGCCCGCTTCGAGAGCGGACTCGTCGCCCACCGGGGTGGTGCGGACGGTGAGATCCTGGACCCGGGCCATCTTGGGGACGGTGAGCTTGAAGGTCGTTTCAACCGGGGCCGAGGGTTCCTCCGGCGGGCTCACGACCCGCGAGACCGGGGAGTCCTCTGCCAGGAGGGCGTAGCCGATCAGGCCGAGCCCGACGAACGTGACGAGCAGGGCGAAGAGGGAGGCCAAGCGCCTGATCGGGCCGCGCCTGTTGAACCTTCTCATGTGCCGACCTCCTCGACAGGGGGACCCTTTCGGGATCCCGGAAGCCCAAAGTTTAAAGCCCAAAGGTTACGCTCGGATAACAGAAAGTCCAACCTCTCGCGTTACGGACACCCTTTTTTAAGGGGGTACTTTAGCGGACTGTCCATCACGCCTATATAATCGTGCCTGTCAGGCTGGGGTGCCAGAGGATCGAAGGAGCGCTCTTGAAGGTAGGTGTGCCTAAAGAGACCGCGGAAGGCGAACGCCGGGTCGGTCTCGTCCCGGAGAGCGTGGGCAAGCTCGTCAAGGGCGGCTTCGGGGTCATCGTCGAGAGCGGCGCGGGGCGCGACTACAACCTCGACGAGAACTACGAGGAAGCCGGCGCCACGCTCGTCGAAGATGCCGAGAAGCTCTATGGTGAGGCCGAAATCGTCGTGAAGGTCGCGTCGCCCACCGAAGACGAGGCCGGGAAGATGCGCGAGGGCCAGGTGCTCCTGTGCTTCCTCAACGGCCCCCAGAACCCCGAGCTCGTAAAGTCGCTCGCCGACGCCGGCGTCACCGTGTTCTCCAACGAGGCGATACCGCGCACGAGCGTGGCGCAGGCGATGGACGCCCTCAGCTCGATGGGCTCTATCGCCGGCTACAAGTGCGCGCTCATCGCGGCCGACACCCTGGGCAAGTACGTGCCGATGCTCTCCACCGCAGCCGGGACCACGAAGGCCGCGAACGTCATGATCTTCGGGGTGGCGGTCGCGGGGCTGCAGGCCATCGCCATCATGCACCGGCTCGGTGCGAACGTCTTCGCCTACGACATCCGGCCCGAGACCAAGGAGCAGGCCCAATCCCTGGGCGCCACCTTTATAGACTCCGAGGACGAGAAGGAAGACGACGGTGAAGACGAGTTCGAGGTGTACGAGCCCGAGGGCTTCCGCAAGCTCATGGCCTCTTTGGGGTTCTACTCCTTCGCCGAGCCACCGAGGGACGTGTACGTATTGGAAGGCGAGGAGGACCCTTCGGCGGATGGGCAGGAGAAGGATGAGGGGTGGTCCAGGGAGAAGCTGGAAGAGGACCAGAAGCTCATCCGCGAGCGCATGAAGGAGATGGACATAGTTATAACCACGGCGCTCGTCCCGGGACGGAAGGCCCCGACGCTCGTGGACAAAGACATGGTCGAGAGTTTGAAGCCGGGGTCGGTGATCGTGGACCTCGCCGCCGAGAGCGGTGGCAACTGCGAGCTCACGCAGCCCGGGGAGACGCTGAAGCACAACCGGGTGACCATCATCGGCCCGGTCAACCTGCCCAGCGCGATGCCCATCCACGCGAGCCAACTCCTCTCGCGCAACATGTATAACCTGATCGGGCACATAACCGAGGATAGGTCCGAGGACAAGGACCGAAAAGACCCTCACCTGGCCCTCGACTTCGAGGATGAGATCATCGCCGCCACCTGCATAGCCCACGACGGCAAGATTCGGCACGAGGCCACCCGAGAGGCGCTCCAGGAGGCACGCTAGATCATGGAACAACTCCTCGTGCAGTTGGCTATCTTCATCATAGCCGCTTTCCTGGGGTTCGAGCTCATCTCGCGCGTCCCTAACCTCTTGCACACGCCGCTCATGAGCGCGACCAACGCCATCCACGGCATCGTCCTGGTAGGCGCGATCATCGTGTTCGCCACCGCGGACGACACCTTCACCATAGTGGTGGGCTTTATAGCCATCGTCCTCGGGGCGATGAACGTGATCGGCGGCTTCTGGGTGACGAACCGGATGCTCGGCATGTTCCGTCCTCCGGTCAAGAGGGTAAGGAAGAGGAAAGGGTAGCCTGTGCAGGTCGCGACGTTCCTGGCCTATCTTGTGGCGGCCGTGCTGTTCATAACCGGGATAAGACGCCTGCGAAAGCCGGGTACGGCCCGCTCCGGCAATACCATAGCAGCCTTCGGGATGGTCATAGCCCTCGTCGCGACGTTCTTGGTCGTGGAAGTCGACGCGGCCTGGGTCTGGCTGCTGATCGGGGTCGGGATCCTTCTGGGCGGGGTACTCGGCGCAGCTTCGGCCCAAATGGTGCCGATGACGGCGATGCCCCAGATGGTCGCCGCCTTCAACGGCGTCGGCGGCGGGTGCATAGCGCTCGTGGCGCTCTCTGAGTTCTATCAGGGCGCAGCGGAGACTTGGGTTGCCGTGATCTCGGGGCTCTTGACGGTCGTCATCGGGTCGGTGAGCTTCGCGGGAAGCATCGTAGCGTTCACGAAGCTCCAGGAGCTCGCCTTCACCGGTTCCGTCGTCTTCCCGTTGCAGCAGGTGTTGAACGCGCTCATCTTCGTGGGCATCCTCCTGTTGAGCGCGAACGTCCTTGCGGACGGGGCGATAGTGGAGGCCGTAGGAGCACCGTTCCTCTCGCCGCTCGTCTCCTTATACATCCTCTTCGCAGCCTCGCTCGTCCTGGGCGTCTTGTTCGTGATACCCATAGGCGGGGCGGACATGCCCATCGTCATCTCGCTTTTGAACGCCTTCACCGGTCTCGCCGCGGCGGCTTCGGGGTTCGTGCTCGGCAACTACGCCCTGCTCATCGGCGGTACGCTCGTCGGGGCGTCGGGCACCATCCTCACCCGGCTCATGAGCGGCGCTCTGGGACGTCCGCTGGGCAAGATCATCTTCGCCGGCATCACGGCCACCGCGACCCAGAAGGGCGACCAGCAAGAGGATCGGGAGGTCCACGACGCAAGCCCCGGGGAGGTCGGCGAGTACCTCTCCGAGGAGGCGAACAAGATCGTCATCGTGCCGGGCTACGGCCTCGCGGTCGCCCAGGCCCAGGGCCCGATGCACGACCTGATGGAGACGCTCGAATCGCGGGGCAAGGAGGTCCTGTTCGGCATCCACCCGGTGGCCGGACGTATGCCCGGCCACATGAACGTGCTCCTCACCGAGGCGGGCGTCCCCTACGACAAGCTCTACGACCTCGAGGACATAAACCCCGAGTTCGACGACACCGACGCCGCGATCATCGTCGGCGCCAACGACGTCGTCAACCCGGCGGCAAACGACCCCGAGCAGGACACCCCCATCTCGGGCATGCCCATCCTCGAGGTCGAGAAGGCCAAGCGCGTCATCTTCGTCAAGCGCTCCTTGAGCCCCGGCTTCGCCGGCGTGGACAACCCGCTCTTCTACGACACGGAGAAGACCATGATGCTCTTCTCCGACGCCAAGCAGGGCCTCCAGGAGGTCGTCGAGGCCGTCAAGAGCGCCTAGCGACTCGATCAATGTGTGTATGCGGACCGGTCGGACACCGGCTTGCCGATGTCGGCGACCGCTCGCCGACCGAAGTGCGCTCGATCTCCCCGTCCGGGGAGCATACTCGGGTAAGCTGCGACACGCCCTTCTCGCCGGACGGGCGCTGCGTCCTCACCAGTGGCTGGGACGGTTCCGTCTCCCGTGAAACGCGCAGAGCGGGCGCGAGATACGCAGCTTCGAAGGGTAGGCCGACGGGATACCGGCCGTGGCGTTCTCTCGGACGGCCAATTCGGCCTTCGGGTTGGCGCCGACCGGCTCCTCCGCGTATGGGAGCTGCCGCTGTTTCTGAACAGGCCGCCGCGGGCGTCCCGGTCCCAGAGCTTCCGTCGTCCGCTACTTCTTCTCCCGCCGCCGCGTAGCGTAGCGCGCGATGCCCGCGACGAGCATCTCGTAGTTGCCGGCGAGGTCGTAGCGGCCGGAATTTTCCGGCCCGCTGCCCTCGGCGAGCATCTCGGCGTCGCCCTTGTCCTTGAGCTCGGCGGCGATCTCCTCCTGCGAGCGCCCCTGGCCTATGCGCTCCTCGACGAAGAGCAGCCAGTCTTGAAGGCGCTGCTCGAGCTCCGAGAGGTGCCGCTCCACGTCCTCGAAGCGCCCGAAGTGCGTGGGGCAGATGGCGCTCGGGGAGATACGCCGGATCTCTTGTATGCTCCGGTTCCACGCCTCGACGTCCACTTCCGGGGGCGGCGTGGGCGGCCGGACGTAGGACTGCCCCGGCAGGCGTATCCCCGCCACGTCCCCGGCGAAGAGCGCGCCGCTCTCCGGCTCGTGGAACGCCAGGTGATGGTAGGCGTGCCCCGGCGTGTCGTGGGCCGTGAGTACGCAGCCCGCCGCCTCTATCTCCTCCCCCTCGCCCTTCAGCGCGACGAGGCGATCCTCCGGCACGGGGCGGGTCTCCCCCCACAGCTCGTCCATGCGCTCACCGTAGATGCGGGTCGCGCTCTTGAGCAGCTTCGAGGGGTCGGCCATGTGCGGGTAGCCGACCTCGTGCACATAGAAGGTCGCGTTCGGCAAGACCTCCACCAGGTTCCCCGACGCCCCGGCGTGGTCCAGGTGGACGTGCGTAAGCAAGACCTGAGCCACGTCTTCGGGGGCGACGCCGTGGCCCTTCAGGCCGCGCAGGAGTTCCTCCATGCAACTCGTCGGGCCGGTCTCGACGATAGCCGCCGAGGAGTCGCCAGTGATGAGAAAGGAGGCGATGATCTCCCTCTCTCCCATAAAGCTCAAGTCTATCGTCTCTATCTCCATCCGCCCTCCGCGCGTCTGCGATCCGTCGTCTTTGGAGAAGCGTAGCAGACCACCGAGCGGCCCGTTACGCACCTTCGAGCGCGTAGTACAGATTCTTGATGACACCAAACACGTTGCCGAATGGGTGAGAACGGCGTCGAAGACGCGGATGTCGCCGCCGACATCGTGGACGCCCCCGCTTTCGGTCGCCCCGAGATGGAGGAGCCGCTCCAGCGCCGCGTCCGCGTCTTCGACGCCCCAGTAGGCGGCGGTCACACCGGTGTCGGAGCGAAGCGTGCCGGAGGCTTCTGGCCGCAACCCGAGCTTGAAGCCCCGCCGACGTAGAAGGGCTCGTCGCGTCGTACGGTTCGGTTCTCAACACGGCAGCGTGCCAATCCTTCGCCCGATCGAAGTCTCCCAAGTGGTAAGTGACCATCATCAGGCCAAGGATCCTCATCTTCCTCCTCCCGATCTTCATCCGATCGAATAAGCGTACGCGGCCTTCCCTCTCGCCTGCACAGGCGAGATCCCTCCGAGCCGAAGATTGCGTGAATCCCCATTTGGTAGACTGCCGAAACCACGAAATGGGAGGATGCTGCTTTGGACCTTGACCTCATGCGCGAGCTGTCGGTCCCGACGGACTCGAAGATAGTCCTGCTCGTCCTCGACGGCCTCGGCGGTCTCCCCAACGACGACGGACGGACGGAGCTCGAGGCCGCGAACACCCCGAACTTCGACCGCCTCGCCGCGGGGAGCGACCTGGGCCTCAACCGCCCCGTCGCCGCCGGCGTCAGCCCCGGCAGCGGTCCCGGCCACCTCGCCCTCTTCGGCTACAACCCCCTGAAATACGAGGTCGGGCGCGGCGTGTTGAGCGCCCTCGGCGTGGGCGTCGAACTCGGGGAGAACGACCTCGCCGCCCGCATTAACTTCGCGACGAAGGACGAGTCCGGCAAGATCTCCGACCGCCGCGCCGGCCGCATCCCCACCGAGGAAGCCGCGAAGCTTGTAGACCTCCTGAACGAGAAACTCCACCTCGACGGCGCGGAGGTCTCCGTCGTACACGAGAAGGAACACCGCGCCGTCGCCGTATTCCGCGCGGAGGGGCTCTCGGATGCCCTCTCGGACTCCGACCCTCAGAGGACGGGGCTCGAGCCCCTCCGCGTGAAGCCGACGAACGGCGATGGGGCGGCGGAGAAGAGCGCCGGGCTCGCCAACGCCTTCGTCACGAAGGCCGACGAAATCCTCGCGGACGAGCATCCGGCCAACACGGTGCTCCTGCGCGGGTTCGGGATGCACCCGGCACTCCCCCGCTTCGAGGAGACCTACAAGCTGAACGCCGCGGCCATCGCGACCTACCCGATGTACAAGGGTCTCGCCCGCCTCGCCGGGATGGAGGTCCTCCGGGAAGGCGGCCCCGATTTCGCCGGGGAGCTGGAGACGCTGACGCGGAGCTGGGGCTCGCACGACTTCTTCTTCGTCCACGTCAAGGCCACCGACGCCGCCGGTGAGGACGGAGATCCGAAGCGGAAGGCCGCGGTCGTAGAAGAGGTGGACGCCCTCCTACCCGACCTCCTCGACCTGTGCCCCGACGCCCTGGCGGTGACCGGCGACCACGCCACGCCAGCGAAGATGAAGAGCCACTCCTGGCACGGGGTGCCTTTCCTGGTCCATTCCCCCTATACTTTGCCGACCGCCGACGCTTTCGGCGAGCGGGCGTGCGCTGGGGGTTCGTTGGGCGTCTTTCCGGGGGAGGAGATCATGGGCCTCCTCATGGGCCACGCCCTCAAGCTCAACCGCTACGGCGCGTAAGAGCGAACAACCCCTCGCCGCCCTCGGACGGGAGGTGACCTCCTGCCGGCGCTGCCCGCGCCTCGTCGAGTGGCGCGAAAGAGTGGCCCGCGAGAAGAAGGCCGCACACCGCGACGAGACCTACTGGGGCCGTCCCGTGCCGGGGTTCGGCGACCCGGACGCGAAGGTCCTCGCCTTCGGCCTAGCTCCGGCGGCCCACGGAGCCAACCGTACCGGCCGCTACTTCACCGGCGACCGCTCCGGTGACTTCCTCTTCGCCGCGCTACACCGGACCGGCTTCTCCAGCTCCCCGGTCTCGCGCACCGTCGAAGACGGCATGCGGCTCAGTGGGCTCTGGATCTCCGCCGCCGTCCGCTGCGCCCCGCCGCAAAATAAACCTACCCCCGCCGAGCGCGACAACTGCCTCCCCTACACCGCCCGCGAGCTGACCCTCTTACCTATAAGGGTGGTCGTCTGCCTCGGCACCTTCGCCTGGGACGCCGCCCTGCGGCTCTGCGGTGTCCGCCCCAAGCCAAAGTTCGCCCACGGCGCCGAGTACACTGCACCCTCCGGCCCGGTCCTGCTAGGCTGCTACCATCCCTCCCAGCAGAATACTTTTACCGGCGTCCTCACCCCGCCCATGCTCGACGCCGTCCTCCTCCGAGCGCGAGAGCTGGCAGGGAAAAAGCGAATGTCATGAAGATAGTTGGAATAGATCTCGCCACGCAAGCGCGCAATTCCGGCATCTGCCTGCTGGAAGGAGTTTCCGTCGAGCACATCGGTCGGGGGATGGGAAACCCAAACCATCCCGATTGGATGCTCAAGTATTGCAGCGACGACGTAGACTTCATCGCAATAGATGTCCCGTTTGGGTGGCCTAATGCACGATCAGGCGACCTCCTGGGGAATGGACAGATGCTCGTAAT
>JADDPV010000224.1 GCA_016781705.1 Rubrobacter sp. | reverse complement strand
CGTCGCCCTCGAAATCGAGAGCGGACGGTGCCGACCCGGGCGACTACATAGAGTATGATCCCAGCTACGACGCTGCCAGCCCGGCGCCAACGACGTCTTCGTCAACCTCGAGCGGTTCTTCTACTAGATCGTCGGCGAACCGACGGAGTTGGGAGGGGTGGGGCACAAGCTCCCACCTCTCCTCACTCTTTCCTGTAGGGCTTGCCGATGGCGGCCGGGGCGATGGCTCGGCCGCCGAAGCCGGCGAGGACGACTATCGTGAGGATGTACGGGAGCATCTGGAGGAACTCCAGCGGGATGGCGTCCTGCGCTATCCGGAAAGTCACCGCCTGGGCGAAGCCGAACACGAGGGCGGCCACGGCAGCGCCGATGGGGTTCCAGCGGCCGGAGATGAGGGCGGCGAGGGCTATGAAGCCCGTGCCCACGGTCATCCCCTCGGTGAAGGCGGAGAGCTGGTCCATCGAGAAGTACACGCCGCCCAGGGCCGCCAGGAGCCCCGAGAGGGCGACCCCGTAGTAGCGCATGCGGGCCACGCTCACCCCGGCGGTGTCCACAGCCTCCGGGGCCTCGCCGGTGGCGCGCAAACGCAGGCCGAAAGGGGTGCGGAAGACGACGAAGTAGACCACGGGGATGAGGAGGAACATTAAGTAGATCAGCGGGCTCTGGTTGAAGAAGGCGGGGCCGATGATGGGGATCCGCGAGAGGAGTGGTATCGGGAACTCGTCGAAGCCGCCGATGCGGGGCGAGGTCCCCCCGGAGCCGAAGATCACGACCATAAGGAAGCCCGTACCACCCAAAGCCAGCAGGTTTATGGCGACGCCGGAGATGATCTGGTCCGCCTCGAACGTGACGCACATTAGCGCGTGGATGAGCGCGAAAAGTAGCCCCCCGGCGAGCGCGAAGAGCACCCCGACGAGGACATTGCCCGAGAAGTAGGCCCCGACGACCCCGGTGAAGGCGCTTATGAGCATGAGCCCCTCGAGCCCGATGTTGACGACCCCGCTCCGCTCGCTGAAGAGGCCGCCTAAAGCGGCGAAGACCAGCGGGGTGGCGTACCGGATCGCCGAGGCGAGAACGGAGCCGACGAGGCCGAGCAGGTCCTCCACTAGCGGCCGAGCCCTTCGTCGAGGCGGGTTCCGCTGGCGAAGACGCGGGCGCGCTTGCCGAAGAGGAGCTCGACGAGCTTGGTGGCGGTGACGAAGAGCAGGATCACGGCGAGCAAGACCACCGAGAGGCTCAGGGGCACGTCGGTGGCGAACTGCATCTGTTGGGCGCCGGCTTGAAGTCCTCCGAACAGCAATGCCCCGAGCACCACCCCCACCGGGTGGTTGCGCCCGAGGAGCGCGACCCCGATCCCGTTAAACCCCAGGTTGGCGACAAACGGTATGGACATCTTCCCCTCGACCCCCAAGACCTGCACGAATCCCCCCAAAGCGCAGAACGCCCCGCCGATGGCCAGAGCCAGGACCGTGTTCGTCTTCAGGGCCATCCCCGCGTAGTTCGCAGCCTCCGGCGAGAGCCCGACCGCCCGAAGCTGGAATCCCCGCCCCGTCCGCCACAAGAGTACGTACGCCACGACGGCGGCCAGAATCCCCAACAGTATCCCGTAGTTCGCCCGTCCGAGGCCGAAGCCGATCACGGGGAGGCGGACCGCCGCGGCCACCGTGTCCGTCCCGGGGACCAGGCCCTCCCCCCTCAGGGGGTTCAGCGCGAGGTAGGTCGCCAGGTTTATGGCTATGAAGTTCAGCATGATCGTGGTGACGACCTCGTGTGCCCCGAAGAACGCCTTGAGGAAGCCGGGGATGGCGCCCCAGAGAAAACCTGCCAGGATGCACGCGACGAGGCAGACGAGGATGGCGAGCGGGCCCAAAGTAGCGCCCAGGGCCACGCCGAGCCCGGCCGCCGTGATCGCGCCTATGAACACCTGCCCCTCGCCCCCGATGTTGAAGAGCCCGGCCCGGAACGCCACCGCCACCCCGAGGCCCGTGAAGATCAGCGGGGTCGCGTTCACCAGGGTGCGCCCGATGGCCGACGGCGAGCCTATGGCGCCGGAGATCAAGGCCCCGTAAGCGCCTATGGGGTTGTTGCCGGTGGCGAGGATGATGATTGCCCCGATGAGGAACGAGATCCCGATCGCGAGCAGCGGGAAGACCACCGCCCCCGCAACCTGGTCCAGGATGCGCCTCACGACGCCTCGACTTGCCGGCCGGCCATGAGGAGACCGAGCTTCTCGTCGGTGGCTTCGTCGGCGCTCATCTCGCCCACGATCTCCCCGTAGTACATCACGACTATGCGATCCGAGAGCGAGCGGATCTCCTCAAGCTCGAGCGAGAAGAGCAGGATCGCCTTGCCCCGATCGCGCTGCTCGATGAGCTGGCGGTGGATGAATTCGATGGCCCCCACGTCCACCCCGCGGGTCGGCTGGGCGGCGATGACGACCCCGGGGTCGCCGGAGAGCTCGCGCGCCAGGATCGCCTTCTGCTGGTTGCCGCCCGAGAGCGAGCCCGCCCGCGCGTCCGGGTCGCGCGGCCTGACGTCGTAGGCCGTGAGGTTCTCCGCCGCCCGGCGGCGCATGATGCGAGGGAAGAGCCACCCGAGCTTGGAGAACGGCGGCTCGTCGTAGGTCTTGAGGGTGTTGTTTTCGTAGAGCGCGAAGTCCTGCACCAGCCCCTTGTGCTGCCGGTCCTCCGGGACGTAGGCGAGGCCCCTCTCCTGCCGGGCGTCCGCTCCCACAGAGGTCACGTCCTCGCCGTCGAGGTAGACCCGCCCGGACTCGACCGGCCGGGTCCCGGCGAGCGCCTCGGCCAGCTCGACTTGGCCGTTGCCGTCCACGCCGGCCACACCCAGGATCTCCCCGGCCCGCACCTCCAGGCTCACGCCGCGCACCGCCTCGGCGCCCGTCCCGGAGAGCACGACGAGATCCTCACCCCTCAAACGCGGCTCGCCGGGCTTAACCGCCTCCTTGTCGACCCGCAGGATCACCTCGCGGCCCACCATGAGGCGGGCCAGCTCGCGCTCGTCGGTCTCGGCGGCGTTCACGGTGTCCACCACCTTGCCGTCGCGGATGATCGTGATCCGGTCGGAGACGCCCAACAGCTCCCCGAGCTTGTGCGTGATGAGGATGATGGAGAGCCCGTCCGTTACCAGCTCCTTGAGCGTCGAGAACAGGTCCTCGGTTTCCTGCGGCGTGAGGACGGCGGTCGGCTCGTCGAGCACGAGGATGCGCGCCTCGCGGTAGAGGGTTTTGAGGATCTCCACCCGCTGCTGGACGCCCACCGAGAGGTCGGCGACCCGGGCGCGCGGGTCCACCCGCAGGCCGTACCGCTCGGAGAGCTCCTGGGTAGCCTTTATCGCCTCGCCGAGGTTCAGGGCGACGCCGCGGCGGGGCTCGGCGCCGAGCACGATGTTCTCGGCGACGGTGAGCGGCGGGATCAGGGTGAAGTGCTGGTGGACCATCCCGATCCCGCGCGCTACCGCGTCCTTGGGGTCGCGTATCTCGACCTCCTCGCCGTCCACGAGGATGTGGCCCGCGTCGGGCCTGTACAGCCCGTACAGGATCTTCATCAGGGTGCTCTTCCCCGCCCCGTTCTCGCCGAGGAGGCCCAGGATCTCCCCGCGCCCGAGCACTATCGAGATGTCGTCGTTGGCCCGCACGGGGCCAAAGGTCTTGGTGACCCCCCGCATCTCCAGGACGGGCGGCGCGGCAGCATTCACGACGGCCGACCCCCTACTGGAGGGTGGTCGGTACTTCTATCTGGCCGTCGAGGATACCCTGGCGCGCCTCCTCGACCCGGTCCTTCACCTCCTGGGGGACCTGATCGTCGAAGCGGCCGAAGGGGGCGAGGCTTATCCCCTCGTCCTCGAGGCCGTACTCCACAGTCTCGCCGCCGGGGAACTCGCCGGCGCGGCTCTGCTCGATCGCCAAGAAGACCGCGTTGTCCACCCGCTTGACGACGCTCGTCAGGATCGGGGCCTCCGGGACGAGCTTGGCCTGGTCGGCGTCCACCCCGATGGCGAAGATGCCCTCCTCGGTCGCCGCCTCGAAGAGCCCCGTCCCCGTCGCCCCCGAGGCGTGGTAGATGATATCCGCGCCCTGCTCTATCTGCTGCGTGGCGATCTCGCGCCCTCGCGCCGGGTCGTTGAACGCCTCGGGCGTGGTGCCCGCGTACTGCGAGACGACCTCGCAGTCGGGACACACGGACTCGACCCCGGCCACGTAGCCCGCCTCGAACTTCTCGATCAGGGGCCCCTCCTGCCCGCCCAAAAAGCCGACTATCTGCTCGTCGGAGCTCGTGTACTCGGTGTCCTCCTGGGTCATCAGGCCGGCCACGACCCCGGCGAGATAGCTCCCCTCCTGCTCCCGGAACACAAGACCAGCGCCGTTGGGCACGTCGACCGTCGAGTCCACGATGGCGAAGTTGGTATCGGGGAACTGCGGCGCGACCTCGTTGACGGCGTCGGTCATGAGGAAGCCGATAGCGAACACGGGGTTGTACCCGTTCTCGGCTAGCTGGGTGAGGTTGTTGACGTAGTCGGTCGGCGCGCTGGACTCCAGGTACTCGCCCTCGACCCCGAACTCCTCCTCGGCCCGCTGCAGCCCCGCGTACGCCGAGTCGTTGAAGCTCTGGTCCCCAAGCCCCCCGACGTCCAGGACGAGTCCCGGTTTCACCTCGGCTTCGCCGCCACCGCCTCCACCTTCGCCCCCGCCTCCACTACCGCCACCGCCGCCGCACCCGACCGCGACCAGCGCCAGGACCAGGGCCGTCGCCAACACCTTGAAGAGCTTCGGGGTCCGCATACACGCCCTCCCATCCCTAGAGGTAGTCCCGGGGCGACCAAGATCAGCTCCGGGCACGCCCGCTTTCGTCCGGGGATCATATAGAGTAACGGCCCCTCACGCAAAGGCGAAGGATCTGTGCGCGGACGCGACGACGACCTGGAGCGAGACCTCGACTGGCTGCGGACCTTCGCGCCCGCCACGCGGGAGGCCGCACGCGACCTGCCCTCCCTCTCGGGCGAGCGTCTGCTCGTCGTCTGCCACCTCGACCTCAAGATGGTCCCCTACTTCGAGGCGCTCGTCGGGGCGGGTGCCGAGGTGCGGGCCTGCGCCGCCAACCCGGCCACGACCCGGGATGCGGTGGCCGTCCACCTCGAATCTTTGGGCGTCCGCGTCCCAGCCCGCCGGGACGACCCACCCGAACGCTACGCCGCCCACCTGACCACCGCCATCGCCGCCGGTCCCACCCTCCTCTCGGAGATGGGCGCCGACGCTACGGCCGCAACGGGGGGACGCCTCCCGAGCGTCCGCGGCGGACTCGAGGCCACCGGGACCGGCATAGGGCGCATCTCAGCCCTCGATCTCCGCTACCCCATCTTCGACTGGGACAGTGTGCCGATCAAGCAAGGCCTCCACAACCGCCGCCTCGTCGGCCTCATGGCCGCCAACACGTTCCTGAACGTAACCGGTCTCTCCCTATTCGGCAAGACCGTGCTCGTCGTCGGCTACGGTCCCGTCGGACGCGGCGCCGCGGACGCATCTCGCTCCTTCGGCGCCGCCGTGGAAGTCTGCGACCTCGACCCAGCCGCGAGGCTCGCCGCCGCCCACCTCGGCTTCCCCACGACGCCGAGCCTCGAAGAGGTCCTCCCGCGCGCCGACGTGATCTTCACCGCGACGGGCCGCGACGGCGCGATCCCCCTCGGCGTCCTCCGCGCCAACGCGAAGAGCGGCTCCTTCCTGGCCAACCTCGGCCACACGAGCGGCGAATTGCCCGTCGAGGACCTGCGCCCTTACCTGACGGACACCCCGCGCCCCCACGTCGGCCGTTACGAGTTGGAGGGCAAGACCTTCTACCTCCTGGCCGGAGGGGCGATGTTCAACCTCGCCGCCGGTCCCGGCGACCCCTACGATACCTTCGACCTCGTCACCGCCCTGATGCTCGAGGCGACCGGCTTCCTCGCCACGGAGGGCACCAATTACCCTCCCGGCCTCCACCCGCTACCAAAGAAAGTTCAAGACCGGGCAGCTCGGCGCTACCTCGGGGAGACCTCACCACCTAAAGCCTGATAACTGACGCCTACTGGAGCAGCTTCTTGAGGTTCTCTTCGAGGTACTCTGCCGTCACCGACTCGGTGGGGGCGTAGGCGACGGCCTCCTTGCAGAGGTGGTAGAGGGCGAGGGTGCGGGTCGGGGAGAGGCGACGGTTGCCCGCGAGATCCAGTACGACCCTCATCAGCTCCAACGCCACCTCCGCGTCGCTTTTTGAGTCGCGCCGCTCCAAGAACCTGGCCTCTCTTTTCGTCCCGACGTCCCGCTCCGGCCGGCAGTATACAAGGCGGGAGCAAACAGGCGTTATGGTAAACTCGGGTGTACTTTGGTTACCCTAACCGGACTTCCGCACGCCAGGTACTTAGGGAAGATGAGCCGTGGGGAGGGTTGAGCGAGCTTACACCCGTTGCCCCGTGTGCCGGTACGTCTTCCGGGCGCCGCGCGTAGGCTCGTACGTCACGGTGGGCCGCGAGGCGGACTTGTGTCCGAAGTTCCCCGGACGCCAGTCAGACGGGTCACGCTTCATAAGGAGCGAGGTGACCGCGTGCCCGGCCTGCTCCTTCGCCGCGAAGGAGGAGTTCGACGGCCTCGACCTCACGCCCACCGAGCGCGACGACCTGGAGGAACGCCTGAAGGAGGACGGCCTCTTGCGCGTGTTCCGATCGAACCCGCCACCCTGGTTGGCCTTCCACGCCGCCGAGGTCTGCGGCCAGGAGCGCGGCCTCGCGGCGCGCGAGCTCGGGGACCTGTGCCTGCGCGCCTCCTGGGTGTGCCGCAAGGAGCGGGAGCGGCCCTTCGAGAGCACCTTCCAGCTGCGGGCCATCCGCTACTTCATCCGCGCCTTGAAAGAGGACACCCTCGCGGGCCGCGAGCTCTCGGTGACCACGTATCTCGTCGGTGAGCTCAACCGCCGCTTGGGCAACCACCGCGAGGCCCTCAATTGGTACGTCAACGCCAGCCGCACCATCGAGGGCGGTCCCGCTTTGAGCTGGCTGGAGCGCCTGATCGAAGACCAATCCAGGCTCGCGAAGGAGCAAGCCGCGTAAGTGCAGGCGATCGGCCTGTCAGCTTTTTGTCCCGAGCGTTGCTGCTCCCGCAAATCGCCGCACCCCACAGACAAGAGCGTAAGGAAACGCCCCCGCTTCTCGTAGCGGGGGCGTTTCTTTGTGGACTTCCGGTGTTTTGCCTAACGCCTGCTTGCCGCTCTCCTCAGGCGGCGCCCTCTTCCTCCTGGCCCTCGTCCCAGCCGGGGCTCTGGTCCTTCTCGGCGTTCCAGACGCCGGGGTCCTCGGCGTGTTCGGCCTCGCCCTGGGACTCGAGCCAGCGTTCGACGTCTATCGCGGCGCGGCAGCCGTCGCCGGCGGCGGTGACGGCCTGGCGGTAGCGCTTGTCGGAGACGTCGCCCGCGGCGAAGACTCCGGGGACGCTCGTCATGGTGTGCTCGCGCTGCGGGATGTAGCCGCTCTCGTCCATCTCCAGCTGGCCCTTGAAGACCTCGGTGGCCGGCTGGTGCCCGATGGCCGCGAAGAAGCCGTCCACCCGCAGGTCGCGCACCTCGCCGGTGTTGCGATCCTTGATGCGGACACCCTCGACCGAGTCTTCGCCCAGTACGTCCTCGACCACCGTGTCGGTGATGAACGTGATCTTCTCGTTCTTCCGCGCACGCTCCAGCATGATCTTGGACGCCCTGAACTCGTCGCGCCGGTGGATGATGAAGACCTCGGAAGCGAACTTCGTGAGGAACAGCGCCTCCTCCATCGCCGTGTCCCCGCCACCGACGACGGCGACCTTCTTGTCCCTGAAGAAGAACCCGTCACAGGTCGCGCACCCGCTCACACCCCGGCCCTGCAGGCGCTGCTCGCCCGGCAACCCGAGCCACTTCGCCTTCGCCCCGGTAGCGACAATGACGCCGCGGGCGAGCACGGGCTCCTCTTCGCCCTCGGCCCACAACTTGAACGGACGCTCCGAGAAGTCCACGCGCTCGACGTTGTCCGGGCGCATCTCGGCGCCGAAGCGCGCGGCCTGCGCCTCGAAATCGTCCATCATGTCCGGACCCATCACGCCATCCCTGTAGCCTGGATAGTTCTCCACGTCCGAGGTGAGCATCAACTGCCCGCCCGACTCGAAGCCCTGGAAGACCATAGTGTCGAGGTTCGCCCTCGACGCGTAAAGGGCGGCCGTGTACCCGGCCGGCCCGGACCCAATCACAACGACATCGTAAGTTTTCTCAGCCAACGTGCCACCTTCCTCCGGTATAAAATCTCCCTGCCCGCATATTTTATTATGCTTCGCCGCGACCAGCGTAACGAATGGCATAGCCGTTCACAAGCCGCGCGAGCCGAACGGATGCCTCCACTCTACCGCGCGACGGTCCCCGCTCCCAAAGCCGGTATGACCTCCACCCCGTAAGCCTCCAGCGTCGCCTCCTGCGCGTCGTGCATCAGGTAGATGTTGAATTGGTCCACGCCGAGATCCTTTAGCTCCGTAAGCTTCCTTACGTGGTCTTCTGCGGTCCCGAGCACACAGAAGCGGTCCACGATCTCGTCGGGCACGAATTCGGTGCTCGGGTTGCCGGCCTTGCCGTGGTGCGAGTAGTCATAGCCCTCGCGCGCCTTTACGTAGTCCGTCAGCGCCGCCGGAACCTCTCCCCCCTCACCATACCTCGCCACGAGGTCGGCGACGTGGTTGCCGACCATCCCCCCGAACCACCGACACTGGTCGCGCTGGTGTGCCAAATCTTCGCCGACGTAGGCCGGCGCGGCGACGCATATCTTTACGTCTTTCGGATCTCTACCCGCCCCTCTGGCGGCATCGTGGACGCGCTTCACCGTCCACTCCAGGATCACGGGGTCCGCGAGTTGCAGGATGAAGCCGCCGGCCTTGCGCCCCACGAGATCCAGGGCCTTCGGCCCATAGCCGGCCATCCACACGTCGAGCTTGCCGTCCCTGACCCACGGGATGCGCACCTTGACGCCCGCGACCTCGATCTCGCGCCCCTCGGCGAGCTCCTTGATGACGTGCATCGCGCTCTCTACCTCGGCGAGCCTCGTCGGTTTGCGGCCCAGCACGCGCTGCACCGAGTCGCCCCGGCCGATGCCGCAGATCGTGCGGTTCCCGAACATGTCGTTGAGCGTCGCGAAAGTCGACGCCGTTACAGATGGGTCGCGCGAGACGGAGTTGGTGACGAAGGGGCCAACGATGATCCGCTCGGTCGCCGAGAGCATCTGGGAGTAGATGACGTAGGGCTCCTGCCACAGGACGTGCGAGTCGAAGGTCCAGGCGTGCGTGAACCCGAGTCTTTCGGCTTTTTGTGTCAATTCAATGACACGACTCGCTGGGGGATCGGTTTGGAATGTTACGCCGAAGTCCACTTCATCTCCCTCAATCCTTTCCGGATCCCGCTGCCGCGGCTGCCGCTCCCAGGGCCAGGTAGACGCCGCTGGATACGTATCGTTGGCCGCGCCGGAAGCCCGCGCTCCCGCTCCTGCGTCCCAGCCAGTCGCCGGCCGTGCCTCCCAGGAGGGCGTAGAGGCCGTCGGTCAGGAGCCCGAGCGCGGCGAGGGTGGCGCCGAGGACCATGACCTGCGTCCACGCTGCGCCGCGTGAGGGGTCCACGAACTGCGGCAGGAACGCCAGGAAAAAGAGCGCGACCTTGGGGTTCGAGACCTGGACGAGCACGCTCTGCGTAAAGACGCGGACGAGTCGCCCGGGCTCCGCGGCCGGCGGTGGGGGGCCGTCTTCGTCGCGGGCAAATAGCCTTTGCAGGCCGAGCCAGACGAGGTATGCGACGCCCAGCCACTTCACGACCGAGAAGGCCGTCGCGGAGGACGCCACGATCGCGGAGAGCCCGACGGCGGCGAAGGCGACGTGTACGAGCGTACCCAGCTGCACGCCCAGGACGGAGACGATACCCGCCAGGCGACCCCCTTCCACGCTGCGGGCGACGATGTAGAGGACCGCCGGCCCCGGCACGAGCAGCAACGCCAGCGCGGCGGCGACAAAGAGGCCAAAGATGGAATCGTCGGGCATCGACAATCCCTACGCGGTCTCCGGCTCCCCTTCGGGGGCGCGGCCGGGGATGAGGCTCAGGATCAGGTACGTAATCCCGGCGACGAAGAAGGTGAAGAACAGCCCGTAAGTGTAGAGCGTATCGAGGAAGGTCGGGTTCTCGAAGACGCCGGTGAAACCGGAGGTGGAGGCGGCCTTCAGGAAACCGGGCACGACGGGGACCACGCCGACGAAGACCGCTATTATGGCGCGCCAGTTCCAGCCGCCAGTGTAGGCGTAGCGGCCGTCGTGCTTGTAGAGATCGGCGAGGTGGAGGGTGCGGCGACGCACGATCCAGTAGTCCACGATCATGACGGCTCCGATGGCCCCGAGCAGGCTGCCGTAGCCCACGAGCCAGGTGAAGATGTACGCGCCGACGCTCTCCAGTATCAGCCAGGGGAACGATACGACGCCGATGAGCGCGGTGATAATGCCGCCCGTGCGAAACGAGATGTACTTCGGGGCGAGGTTCGAGAAGTCGAACGACGGGGACACCACGTTCGCGGCCATGTTCGTCGAGATCTGGGCTATCACGATGACGATCATGGCGAGGATGAGCACGGCGGGCAGACCCCCGGCGAGCCGCGTGACCAGCGCGACCGGGTCCCAGATCGCCTCGCCGAACACGACCACCGTCGCCGCCGTGACCGCGATGCCGACGAAGCTGAACGCCGTCATCGTCAGCGGCAGCCCCAGAGACTGCCCCACGACCTGCGAGCGCTGGCTCTGGGCGTAGCGGGTGAAGTCCGGGATGTTGAGGGAGAGCGTGATCCAGTACCCGACGTTCGCCGCCAGGCTGGGCCAGAAGAGCACCCAGAATGGGGTGTCGCCCTGCTGCAGTTGGGCCGAGGTCGCGAAGACGTTGCCGATGCCGCCGCCCGCCGTGAAGCCCCAGACGAGCAGCGCGATGCTGCCCACTATCAGGAGCGGCGCAGACCACGACTCGAAGTACTTCACGCCCTCGACGCCGCCCATGATGATAACGACCTGTATCGCCCAGAAGACAAAGAAGGTTATGAACTCGTGGTAGGGCACGCTCGCCCACCCGCTCCAGGCTGTGCTCACCAGCACGTCCAGCGCCAGCCCGCCGAGCCAGGTCTGTATCCCGAACCATCCGCAGGCCACCAGGGCGCGGGCTATCGCGGCGAAGTTAGCGCCCCTCACGCCGAACGAGGCGCGCACGAAGACCGGGAACGGGACACCGTACTTAGTGCCGGCGTGGGCGTTGAGGAGCATCGGGATCAGGACGATGACGTTACCCAGGGAGATGGTCAGCAGCGCCTGCCACCAGTTCATCCCGGCGGCTATCAGGCCCGCCGCCAGGGCGTAGGTAGTGATGACTATGGCCATCCCGATCCAGAGCGCCGCGATGTTGTACGTCGTCCACGTGCGCTCCTCGGCGCCGGTCGGCGCGAGGTCCTCGTTGTACAAGCTCGACGCGCTCACCTCGGCCTTTATGCGCGCTAGCTCCGCCGCGTCGTTGACCCCCAGGTCCCGATACTCTTCCATTAGCCTCCCTTCGGTCGGTTGTAGCCGGTCAGCCTTTCGGTCGATCAGCAAAGGCTGGTAGCTGAAAGACTATTCCTTCGCCCACTCCATCGTCTTCACCGCGAGCCGGTGCAGCGCCCGCACCGACAGCTCTAAGTCCTCCTCCGGCGTGTCCTCCTCTTTCGTGTGGCTCAGCCCTCGTAAACTCTTCACGAACAGCATCACCGTCGGCATCAGGCGCGCCATCTCCGCCGCGTCGTGCAGGGGGCCGCTCGGCAGCCGGTGCGAGCGGCCGGCGACCTCCGTCACCGCCTCGTCGCCGAGCGAGATCAACTCCTCGCTAAACGGGATCGGCTCGATCCGCCACAGCCTCTCCCACTCGACCGAGACGCCTTCTTCACCGGCTATCCGCTCGCTCGCCTCCTTGGCCTTCTCTAGCATGTCTGCGAGCACGCCGGCGTCGAGCGCCCGCTGGTCGAGCGACATTTCGCACCACCCATTGAATGCGGTGACTATCGCCGGGCTGACGTTGACGAAGCCGGTCGTGGCGCGCACGTCGTCGCGCCTCGCGGCGTCGTCGCGGAAAGCCGTCGCCGAGCGTGCCGCGGCGACGAATGCGTCTCGCCGGACGTCCATCGGCGTGGAGCCGGAGTGGGCGTGCTGCCCGGTGAAGCGCACCGCGTGGCGCTCCACCCCGAACGTGCCAAGCACGACGCCGAGCGGGAGGTCCATGCGCTCCAGCACCGGTCCCTGCTCGATGTGCAGCTCCAGGTATGCGACCGCGTTCTCCAACTCCCGGTGTGACTCCTTCATCCGGTCGAGCTCCACGCCGTGCTCTTTGAGGGCGTCCGGGAGGGCGACGCCGTCCCTGTCCTGGAGGTTGCGCACGTCGTCGGGCACCAGGGTTCCGGCGGTGGCGCTGGAGCCGAGCAGGCTCCGTCCGAAGCGGGCGCCCTCCTCGTCGGCCCAGTCCACCATCCGCAGGGTCACGGGGCGCTGTTGCGGGGCGAGGACGCGCATCGCTTCGAGCGCGGCGATAGTGTTGAGGCAGCCGTCGAGCCAGCCGCCGTTCGGGACGGAGTCCATGTGGCCACCGAGGAGGACCGCCTTCTCGGATTCGCCGGGCGCGGTGGCCCAGAGGTTGCCCGCCTCGTCGGTCTCGATCTCCGAGAGGCCCTCGATCTGCTCGAGCTTCCCCCGCAGCCAGTCGCGGGCCTCGCTCCACGTCTCCGTCCAGGCGACTCTACGGGCGCCGTCCGGACCGCCGGTTAGCTCCGCGAGCTCCTTCAGCTCCTCGACGGCTCGGCGAGAGTCGACCTCTTCGGCGCTCCGCACGTCAGCCTACCTTCGCCGCCGCTCCGACCTCTGCGAGCGCCTCCTCGAAGGTGTCGGCGGCCTGCCCGGCGGCCTCGCGCGTCACCGTTAGCGGCGGCGAGATGCGGATGGTGTTGGCCTTGAGGCCGCCCTTGCCGACGAGCACGCCCCTCTTCCGGCACGCCTCCAGAAAGTGCACCGCGGCCTTCGGGTCGGGCTCCTTGCCCGGGCCGGCGAGCTCGACGGCGAGCATCAACCCGCGCCCGCGCACCTCTCCCACCAAACCAGGATGGTCCTCCGCCATCCCCACGAGACGGTCCTTCAGGTAGCCCCCGACCTCGTCGGCGTTGCGCTGGAGGTCGTTCTTCAGGATGTACTCCAGGTTCGCGAGAGCCCCGGCGGTGGAGATGTGGTTGCCGCCGAAGGTCGAGAGGTGCAGGTTCGGTGAGACCGACTCGACCACCTCCGCCCGGCCCATCACCGCGCCAATGGCGAGGCCGTTTCCGAGGCCCTTCGCCATCGTCATCAGGTCCGGCTCGACGCCGTGCGCCTCGATACCCCAGAAGTGGCTCCCCGTGCGGCCGAAGGCGGTCTGCACCTCGTCGCAGATGAGCAGGACGCCGGTCTCGTCCAAGATCTCCTTGATCCGCGCGAAGTAGCCCTCCGGCGCCTCGATGAAGCCGCCAACCCCCTGGATGGGCTCGGCGATGAGCGCCGCGACGCGCCCGGTGGTCTCCGACTCGATCAGGCCGCGCAAATCGTCGGCGCACAGCAGGTTGCACCGGCCTTCGTCCCGGCATAGGGGACAGCGGTACTGGTACGGGTTCCTCAGGTAATGCACGTCCAGCGGCGAGTGGCTCGTCGGGCTCCAGGTGGCCTGGCCCGTGATCCCCATCGTCGCGAACGACCGGCCATGATACGACGAGCGCAGCGCGACGATCTCGCTGGACCCCCGATACCGCGTCGCGAAGAGGAGCGCCGCCTCGTTCGCCTCCGTTCCGCTGCCCACGAAGAAGACCTTCTTGTCGCCCGAGATGGGGGCCAGCTCTATGAGCTTCTCGGCGAGCTTCACCTGGTTCTCGATCAGGTAAAGCGTCGAGGAGTGGAGGATCTTGTCCGCCTGCGCCTTCACGGCCTCCAAGATCTCCGGCACGGCGTGGCCGCTGATCGTGGTGACGATCCCGCCGAAGAAATCCAGGTACTCGTTCCCCTCCGAGTCCCAGACCCTGAACCCCTCGCCCCTCACCAGCTCCATCGGCCGCTCGTAATACAGCGGCATCCAACCCGGCAACGCCGCCCTGTGCCTCCGCAACAGATCATCCGGACCCGTCACACGCGCACCTCCATTCCCCCCGTCGCCGCGAAGCTCCGCTCTACGAGCCTCCTGGACCCACGCTCGCCGACCACCTCGCCATCCCTGTATACCAGGTTGCCGCATACGCATACTGCCGTCGGTGGCACGTCGGTGACCGTCATCCCTTCACACGGTGTGTGATCCACGTTGCCGTGCCGGTTCTCCGCTGGCGCCATCACCGGGAGCACCGGGTCCCGGACCACATCGGCGCGGTAGCTGCCCTCGGCGGCGACGAGAGTCCCGCCGGCGAAGAGTAGTCTCCCCATCCGGCTCCTCCTTCCCTATAAAACGTCGGATTTTCCGGCGTGATTTCTACAGTTTGGGCAACGTTCGCCTCGCAGTCAACCCACGGCCGAAGCTCATGCCAAGGCAAGCCCTTCCCAACGCTTCGGGGCTGGCGCCCAAAGCAGTGCCGGGGGTAGTCAACTGCTCTGAACCGGCGCGCGTACCGGTACGTTCCCCGAGAACCTTACGACGTTGAACCGCGGGTGGCCTCTCGGTAGCATGGGCGCGACGGATGATCCAGGAGAGGAGCATTGTTTTGGCTTCCACGGCAGGCGAAAGCGAGGCGTCGTCGCTGGCCGGGTGCGTGGCCTACGTGCTGGGCGTGGCCCCGTCCGACGTTCCCGGTGATGGAGAGACCGGTCTGCGCCAGTGGCTCGCGCGGCGCAACCTCGGGCTGGTCCCTATTGAGTCCCCGGAAAACTTCGCATGGCCTGGACGCTTCCTCGGTCGCCGGCGCGACTCGCGTACCTGGGTCGTTCTTTTCGGCGTCCCGCCCGGCGTCTTGTTCGAGCCCGCGCCGGTGACTAAGCAAGACCCCGCACCGGACGTCTTCGACGCCGCGTTCGTGCTGGCGACGCACGACTTGCGCCGCAGGCCCGAAGAGGGCAGCCGAGGGGCCTGGCTTCCCGGCGCGGGCGTCGTCGAGCGGATCGCAGTGGCCGCGGAGGCCGAGGGGCTGATGATAGCCGTCTCTTCAGCAGAGGCGCTCGCAGGGCAAGGGCTACGGGGCGACCGGTATGCGCGCGGCGCCGGGACGTTCTCGGACTCGCGTGGCCGCGGCTACGCCCTCACGCTGGTGGAGGCCGAGGCGCTGGAGGAGCTCGCGGCGGGCGGAGTGGACCTCGCGCCGGCCGAGGCGCGGCGCAACCTCGTCGTCCGGGGCATCGCGCTCGACGACCTCATCGGGAGGCGTTTCCGGGTCGGCGAGGTCGAGTGCTTTGGCCAACGCCGCTGCGAGCCGTGCGCGCACCTCGAACGGTTGACGCGTCCCGGGGTGCTGCGCGGTCTCGTACACCGTGGCGGATTGCGCGCCGACGTGCTCTCAGACGGCGGGATCCGGGTAGGGGACAACGTGGAAGCATTACCGTAGCCCTTATTCGAGACGCCTCGTCACGGGTGTACGTCGCCACGGCCGCATCTCGCGGCAGAGGTCCAGGCCGAAGGCGGCTGTCTCCTCGTTCTCGATAAGCGGCAAGGCGCGCTCGCCGAAGCCCATCTTTATTATACTGCGTGGCACACGAACGAGAAAGG
>JADDPV010000183.1 GCA_016781705.1 Rubrobacter sp. | reverse complement strand
CGTAGACGGCGGTTTGGTCGAGGTGGTCAGTGTGATCTCTGGTGCCTTCCTGCCCGCCTTGATGCCGCTCATCGAGCCAACTGTCGTCGCGTTGCTTGCCACGTTGGAGAGGCTGTCCTCGCAGGCTTGGGGTCGCCGACCGCACGCAGCAGGCCGTCGTCCACGCCGTCGAGTTGGGCCTGTTCCCAAAGTCCAGAGGGTGCCCGACGCCGTTCCACACGCTATGTCGCGCGCCATGTAGTGGCTCCGCTATACTTTTGTGTGAACGGGGCGGCGAGAGCGATGTGTGGGGAGATATGAACCAGAGCAGCCGTTTGACGATCTGCCAGATCAGCGACATCCACTGCGGGAGCGCCTACTTCATCCCGGACCTCCTGGAGCGTTCGATCCTGGAAATAAACGACACTGACCCGAAGGTCGTCGTCGTCTCCGGCGACCTGACTGACGCGGGGTATCGCCAAGAGTACGAGACGGCGGCCGAGTACATCGCGAAGATCCGGTGCGAGAACGTGATGGTCATCCCCGGCAACCACGACTCCAGGAACGTCGGCTACATCCACTTCGAGCGGCTCTTTGGGGAACGCTACTCGGTGATCGAGTTCGACGAGGCGATCATGGTGGGCGTGGACTCATCGGAGCCGGACCTCAACGACGGGCGCGTCGGGCGCGAGCACTACGACTTCATCCACGAGAGCTTCGCGGGGGCGGGCGACCGGCTCAAGATCTTCGTGGTCCACCATCACCTGATCCCGATCCCCGGCACGGGTCGCGAGCGCAACATCATCTTCGACGCTGGCGACGTACTCGAACTCCTGGCCGACACGGACGTGGACCTCGTCCTCTCCGGCCACAAGCACGTCCCGTACTCCTGGAAGCTCGAAGACATGTTCATCGTGAACGCGGGCACCGCCTCGACGACGCGCCTGCGCGGCAACACCCGCCCCTGCTACAACGTCATCGAGGTCGAGAACGAGCGGGTGAGGGTCTTCCGCAAGTACCCGTTCAAACAGCGCGAGATGGTCATAGACTTCGACTCCGCGACGCACTCGTACGTTCACTTCGAAGAGGTACAGGGCGACGGCCGCCCCGGCGACCGCCGCCAACGCCGCATCCTGAGCGGCGAGCAGTAGGCGAAACCTTCCCAAGGTGCGCGCGCTTTTCCTCATAGACGGCGAGCACTACCCTCCCGTCGTCGTGGAGGCCATGAGGAAGGTCGAAGAATATTTGGGCGTCACGAGAGTGGGGGCGGCGTTCCTTGGCGGCACGGAGAAGCTCAAGGAGGGGGCGGATTACGGGCTGCCGCTGATGAAGGGCGATAGCCCCGTCTCCGCGGTAGAGAGGGCGTTGCGCGAGCGCGGCGATGTCGAGGTGGTCGTGGACCTCTCGGACGAGCCGGTGGTGGGGTATCGGGAGCGGATGCGCATAGCGTCGCTCGCTCTGGCGGCGGGGGCGCGCTACGTGGGGAGCGACTTCGAGATGTCGCCGCCGGAGCTACGCAACGTTTCGGCGAAGCCTTCGCTCGCGGTGATCGGGACGGGGAAGAGGATCGGCAAGACGGCCCTCTCCGGTTACCTGGCACGCCTCCTCGCGCGCAGCGGCTTCGACCCGTGCGTGGTCTCGATGGGCCGGGGCGGGCCGGCGGAGCCCGAGGTGATAGAGGGCCACAGGATGCGCGTCGGTAGCGAGTACCTCCTGGAGGCGCTCGAGCGGGGCGGGCACGCGGCGAGCGACTGCTATGAGACGGCGGCCCTGAGCCGCGTCGTCACCGTCTGCTGCCGCAGGTGTGGCGGCGGCCTCGCGGGTGAGCCGTTCGTCTCCAATGTCCTGGAGGGGACGGAGGTCGCCAACGGTCTCGATGCCCACGTCACGGTCTTCGACGGGTCGGGGGCGGCGATACCGCCAGTCGCGGTCGAGCGGCGCGTGCTCGTCGCCGGGGCGCAGCAGGATCCGGAGTACGTGGCGGGGTACCTGGGGGCGTACCGCCTGCTCGTCTCGGACCTCCTCGTCCTCACGATGGCGGAGGAGCCGATGGCGGGCGCCGAGGAGGTGAGCGCCATCGTCGAAGCCGTGCGCGAGGTGAAGCCGGGGCTAGACGTGATCCCGGCTGTCTTCCGGCCGCGGCCAGTGGGGGAGGTCGCGGGCCTGAAGGTGGCTTACGTCTCCACGGCGCCGGAGCCGATACTGGAGAAGCTCTCCCGGCACCTCGCAGAGCGGTACGGGTGCGAGGTCGTCGCGGCGTTCGGGAGCCTGTCGGATCGGAAGGCTTTGGCGCGCGACCTCGACGGTTTGGGTGGCTTGGGTGTCGAGGCTTACCTGACGGAGATCAAGGCGGCGGCGGTGGACGTTGTGACGAGGCGCGCGGCCGAGGAAGACAGGCAGGTCTTCTACTGCGACAACGACCCCGTCGCTGTCGCGGGCCACGACCTGGACGAAGCCCTGCTGGGGCTCGCCCGCGAGGCGGTCGCCGCGTTCGAAGGTTAGGCCCCCGCCAGGGCCAAGTGGCCGGTTCGCGGGGGTTGGTATATAATCCCTTCTGCCGACGCAAGACCGGAGGGCCGAGGTCCCTGGTCGTTCCGCGTCATCTCTACGGAAGCTCCGCTCGGAACCATTCGTGGGTCGTGTGAACCCGGCGGGCACTGGAGGTTGTGGTGATCTCTTTTCACGAACCCGTCCGCCTCGACGGTCGAGCGCAGTATGGTACGATTCGTGGGCACCTCAGCCCCGTTTCGTCGCCGCGATCCGACGCGCAGCCTCCAGGTTTCTCCGAAGCAAATTTCGAAGCAAAGTTTATGAGCAGCACCATCGTGTACCGAAGACAGGAGAGGTAAGGGAGCATGACGGAGTTATCCACTCTCGAGCGCAAACCGCTGAGCGATCTGCACCAGATCGCCTCGCAGCTCGGCATCGAGCAGTACCGCAAGTACCGCAAGCCGCAACTAGCCGAGCTGATCTACAAGACCGCTACGGAACAGGCCGCGGGCCAGCAACCCCCGAGTCAGCAGCCCGTCGCGCAAGCCGAGGTGAACGGCGGCGAGACCGTCGCCCCGGAGAGCGTCGACGGCGGCGCTAACGGCAAGGCCGCCGATCCGACCGCGGCGGGCCCCGCGCAGACGCACCTCGACCCCTTCGGCGAGGCCGACGTGGCCCTCGAGCCCGTGCAGGAGCCCGAGCGTAGTCAGGAAGAGCAGCAAGGGCAGCGCAGCGGTCGCCAGGACGGGCGTCAGGACGGGCGGCGAGGCCGTCAGGACGGGCGTCAGCAGCAGGACGGGAAGGACCAGGACCAGAGCGGCATCCTGGACGTGCTGCCGGACGGGTTTGGGTTCTTGAGGACGGGCGGCTACAGCCAGGGCAAGGGAGACGTTTACGTCTCCGCGTCCCAGATCAAGCGTTTCAACCTGAGACGCGGGGATGAGGTGGTCGGTCAGATCCGTCCGGCAAGAGACGGCGAGAAGTACCCGGCGCTGGTGCGCATCGAGTCGGTGAACGGGAAGGAGCCGCAGAAGGGCCGCCACCGCACCAACTTCGACGACCTGACGCCGCTCTACCCCATGGAGCGCCTGCGTCTGGAGTGGAAGCCCAACGACATAGCGCCCCGGGTTGTGGACCTCGTCGCGCCTATCGGCAAGGGCCAGCGTGGCCTCATCGTCTCGCCGCCGAAAGCCGGTAAGACGACTATCCTCAAGCAGATCGCGCAGAGCATCGCCATAAACTATCCGGAGGCGGAGCTCTTCGTCTTGCTGGCCGACGAGCGGCCCGAGGAGGTCACGGACTGGGAGCGCAGCGTGGAGCAGGCGACGGTCGTGGCCTCGACCTTCGACCAGCCCGCTGAGAACCACACCGCCGTCGCCGAGCTCGTCCTGGAGCGCGTCAAGCGCCTGGTCGAGGAGGGCAAGGACGTGGTGGTCCTGCTCGACGGCATAACCCGGCTCTCCAGGGCTTACAACCTCGCGGCACCGGCGAGCGGGCGCATCCTCTCCGGTGGTGTGGACTCGGCGGCGCTCTATCCGCCCAAGAAGTTCTTCGGGGCGGCCAGAAACATCGAGAACGGCGGCTCATTGACCATCCTTGCGACCGCGCTGGTCGAGACCGGCAGCCGGATGGACGAGGTCATCTTCGAGGAGTTCAAGGGCACGGGCAACATGGAACTCCGGCTCGACCGGAAGCTGGCGAACCGCAGGATCTACCCGGCCATAAACGTCGAGGACTCGGGGACCCGCAAGGAGGAGCTCCTCATGGAGTCGGGCGAGGCGCAGAGGGTCTGGCAGGTCCGCAGCATCCTCAACGCCCTCGACACCTCCCAGAAGGTCGAACTCCTCATCCAGAAGCTCAAGGAGACCCGCTCGAACGCCGAGTTCCTGCGCGAGCTCCAGCGCGTGCGCGCTTGACGCGACCATTCCCCTATTCGCAAGGTTTGGCGGGGAGGGAGTAGTGCGTAGTGCTTTCTCGACTCACTACGCTCGATTCCCGGATCAGGCCGTCGCGGGTGGATGAACGGAAGGCGAGTCTTTGTTCGGACGGTCGTGTGGTTAGGCGAAGCGGCCGTCTTCACCTTTGGCGGGAGTTGTAGAATAAACGCAAATCTGAGCACGGAGGATCGGCATGAAGACAGACATACATCCCGAGTACACGACGACGCGGGTGCATTGCACGAGTTGCGGCACCGAATTCGAGACCCGTTCCACGGCGGGGGACGCGATCACGGTGGACGTTTGCTCGAACTGCCACCCGTTCTACACGGGCAAGCAGCGCATCGTGGACTCCGGTGGCCGGGTGCAGCGGTTCCGGAACCGCCAGGCCCGCCAGAATAGGTAGGACGACGAGAATGAGGGTCGGCGGTCAGGCGATCATGGAGGGGGTGCTCATGCGCTCCCCCAACTTCTGGGGGATGGCGGTGCGCGCCCCTGACGGTAACGTCGAGGTGCAGGCGGAGCCGTTCCGGTCGGTCACCAGGAAGAGCAAGCTCTTCAGGCTCCCCGTGATCCGGGGCTTCCTCTCGCTCGCCGAGACTTTGTGGCTGGGCATGAAGGCCCTGGCTCTCTCGACGAACGTCGCCCTGGGCGAAGAGGAGGATCTCTCCAAGAAGGAGATCGCCATCACCATGATCTTCGGGCTTGGGCTCGCGTTCTTGCTCTTCCTCGCCGCTCCCGTGCTCGGGACGAAGGGGGTGGGGGCGCTGCTGGGGGTTGGGATAGAGAATCCGATCCTGTTCAACCTCGTCGAAGGGGCGATCAGGATCGCGATCTTCATCCTCTACCTGCTCATCATTACGGCGGTGAGCAAGGACATCAAACGCTTTTTCGCCTACCACGGAGCCGAGCACAAGGCGATCAAGGTCTACGAGCGCGGCGAGGAGCTGGTCCCCGAGAACGCCCGCAAGCTGGATACGATGCACGTCCGCTGCGGGACTAGCTTCGTCCTCTACGTGCTGGTCCTGAGCATCCTGGTCTTTAGCCTGCTCCCGATAGATTGGTGGGTCGAGGCGGTGGCAAGCCGCGTCGTCGTCATCCCGCTCGTCGCGGGTATCGCCTTCGAGTTCATTATGTGGAGCGCGAGGAACCAGGATAACCCTGTAGTAAAGGCTTTGATCTGGCCGGGGTTGCAGATGCAGAAGTTGACGACGCGGGAGCCCAGCGACGATATGGTCGAGGTCGCGATGGCGTCGTTGAAGAAGGTGCTCGGGATGGAAGAAGAGGCGAAGATAGCGCCCAACGAGGCGACGAACAAGCTGGTGATCTGAGAGACGATGGACCAACAGGTAGTGAAGCTGGCCGAGGAGACGCTGGCGCGCCAAGACGCACTGGCCAAAGAGCTCTCGGACCCGAACATCTACTCCGACCAGCGCCGGTACGCGGAGGTGGCGAAAGAGCACGCGCGGATGCGGCGTGGGGCGGAGATGTCCCAGGGGCTGCTCGACGCAATCGAGGAGGGACGCGAGGCTAGGGAGCTGATCCCGACGGCGGAGACGGCCGAGGAGCGGGAGTTCTATGCCGAGGAAGCGCGGGCGGCGGAGGGGAAGGTCGAGGAGCTTACCGAGAAGATACGAGCCGAGCTCATAGACCGCGACCCGAACGACGACAAGGACGTTATCGTAGAGATCCGGTCGGGAGCCGGCGGCGACGAGGCCGCGCTCTTCGCCGGGGAGTTGTTCGAGATGTACTCGCGCTACGCCGACCGGCTCGGCTTCAAGCACCGCACGCTCTCGTCGAACCCCGCGGAGGTCGGGGGGTACAAGGAGGTCATCGTCGAGATAGAGGGCGACGGGGCGTACTCGAAGCTCAAGCACGAGGGCGGTACGCACCGGGTACAGCGGGTGCCCAGGACCGAGAGCCAGGGGCGCATCCACACCTCGACCGCGAAGGTTATAGTGCTGCCGGAGGCCGAGGAGGTCGAGGTCGAGATCAATGCCGGGGACCTTGAGGTTGACGTTTACCGCTCGAGCGGGCCGGGTGGTCAGAGCGTGAACACGACGGACTCGGCGGTAAGGATCACGCACAAGCCGACGGGCCTCGTGGTGACGTGCCAGGATGAGAAGAGCCAACTCCAGAACAAGGAGCAGGCGATGAGGATCTTGAGGAGCCGCCTCCTGGAGCGCGAGCAGCGCGAGCAGCGGGAGAAGGAGGGCGCGTTGCGGCTCTCGCAGGTGGGGATGGGGGACCGATCCGAGAAGATCCGGACCTACAACTTCCCGCAGAGCCGCATCACGGACCACAGGATAGGTCACACCTCCCACAACATCGAAGGCGTCCTGAACGGCGGCCTCGACGAGTTCACCCAGGCCCTCGCCGCTAAAGAGCGCGCCGACAGGCTCGCCGCCGAGGCTAACCCCGTCGCCAGCGGCGACGGGGCCTCGGGCTAGCGGGTTGACGGCGGCCACCCACTGGCTCGTTCGGGAGGCTACGAAGAGGCTCGAAGACGCCGGCGTACCCGAGCCCGCCTCCTCCGCGGAGGTGCTGCTCTCCGAGCTTCTGGGCGTGAGGCGGACCGAGCTGGCGCTGCGTGACGAGCCCCTCACGCAGGAGCAGGCGGAGCGGTATGAGGGCTGGATCCTGCGCCGTCTCGACCGAGAACCCGTGCAGCGCATCCTCGGCTACGCCTACTTCCGCAACCTGAAGCTGTACCTCAATGAGCACACCCTCATCCCACGCTTCGACACCGAGAGCGTCGTCGGGGCGGCGCTAGAGCGCATAGACGAGCGCGACGGCCCCTGCCGCGTCCTGGACATCGGGACCGGCTCCGGGGCCATAGCCATAGCGGTCGCCCAGGAGTGTCCCCGCTGCGAGGTTCACGCCACCGACATCTCGGAGAGCGCGCTCGAGATCGCCCGCCGCAACGCCGAGAGCAACGGAACGTCCGTCCACTTCCATAGGGCGGACGTCGTCTGCGGTTTAGAGTTGCCCAAGAAGAGCGTGGACCTTCTCGTCTCCAACCCACCCTACGTGGCGAGCGACCAAACGCAGAGGCTCGCGCCGGAGGTGCGGGCCTGGGATCCGCCCGCCGCCCTCTATAGCGGTCCGGACGAGTTGTTATTCTACAGGCGCATCTTCGCCGAGACGCCGCCGCTCTTGAGGAGCGGCGCCGACGTGGTCCTGGAGATCGGGGACAAGCAGGCGGAGGCGGTCCTGGAACTCGGCCGCCACTCTGGTTTCGAACCGGTCGGCACGCGCCCCGACCTCGCCGGGACGCCGCGGGTCGCGTTGCTGCGGTGGGAGCGTTGAGGGCCGTATCCCCGGGGGAGGCCGGCCGGCTGCTGCACGAGGGGCTTGTCGCTCTCGTGCCCACCGAGACGGTAGTGGGGCTCGTCGCGGCGGAGACGGGTCTCGAAAGACTCTGGGAGATAAAGGGCCGCGACCCGGGCAAGCCTATCGCCCGGCTCTGCGCCTCCCCCGAGGAGGCCTTCGGGCTGGCCCGAAACGTACCGCCGCTCGCGGAGAAGCTCGCCGGGCTCTTCTGGCCGGGTCCCCTGACCCTCGTCCTCGACGCCGCGGGCGGCGGTACCGTCGGGGTGCGGGTTCCGGACCACCCGGTGGCTGTTGAGCTGCTCACCGCCCACGGGGGACCGCTCCTCGCGACGAGCGCCAACCTCGCAGGCGAGGCCGCGCCCCGCGCCCTGGAAGACGTGGACCCGCGGGTCGTCGCAGTCGTGGACCTCGTCGTCGAGGGCGAACCCGGCAACGGAGAAGCCTCGGCCGTCGTGGACCTCTCAGGCGGGCAGGCACGGTTGCTGAGGCCCGGCGCGGAGATTACCCATGGTGCGCTTGCGAAGCTGGCAGCCGAGGCCGGGTAGCCGAACCTCGCGCCGTTTGAACGGACCGGCCGGGGGCTCGGTGGTCAAGCGCGCCGAGGAGACCGGCCCAGCCGGGCGGATGCGGCCACCCGCCGTTAGGTGCCTCATCGTGGACGTGAAGGCGGAATATACGCGGTTATGTGTCACCGTCGAATTCGACAGGGTGCCATTATGGGAGCGTCTCAAAACCTGCCGCGACGTAGGTTGATGCTAGCCGACAACAAATGGTGTTAGCAAACGTTTCTGGGTTTGGGTTGCGCACTCATCTCCCGGGCAGCCTACCTTGCTTGGCCGCTGCCCTCTCGCAGCCAGCACGAGGATTGGGCATCGGCCGTCTATTCAGCCTCCAAACTCGTCTGGAGCGCCTTGCAGTGTAGCTGGGCGGTGTGGCACGATGCGTCCATGAACGCCTACTCCGAAGACCTGCGCAAGAAGAAGATCGTCGAGGCCGCCGAGCGCGGCACGCCCAAGAAGACCGAGGTGGCCCGCGCCTTCGGCGTGGGCGTCTCCTCCGTCAAGCGCTACGTGGCCGCCGCCCGCGAGGGCCGCTCGCTGGCCCCGAAGTAGCGCCCCGGCTCCAAGCCGGAGATGGACGAGGGGGCGAGGAGGCTCTTGGAGGCGGACCTCGAGGAGCGCCGGCGGCCACCCTCCCTCCCCGAGAGGCGCGAGTTCCTGGAGAGGGCGGCCGGGGTGCGGGTGAGCGACTCGACGGTCTCGCGGATGCTCGGGCGCCCGGGGTGGAGCCGAAAAAAAGATCGGTGGGTGCGAGCGAGCGCGACGAGAGTTCCTGAGGGCCGCCTGGCGGGCTCTCGTGGCCGGCGAGATCGACGCGGGGCGGCGCCTGGCGTTCGTGGACGAGGTGGGCGCCAACGTCTCGCTTGCCTCGCCGTACGCCTGGTCACGCAAGGGGGAGCGGGCCTTCGGGAGCGCCCCGCGCAACTGGGGGAAGAACGTCACGCTGCTGGCGAGCATGACGCGCGAGGGCGTGGGGCCGTGCGTGACCGTGGAAGGCGCGACCACCAGCGCGGTCTTCGAGGCTTACCTGGAGCAGGCGCTCGCTCCGAGCCTCTCGCCCGGGCAGGTTGTGGTGATGGACGACTCTCGCTCCATAAGGGCGAGAGAGGGTACGCGAGCTCGTCGAGGGGCGCGGCTGCGAGCTCGTCTACCTGTCGCCCTACTCGCCGGGCCTCAACCCTATAGAGGGGGCCTTCGCCAAGGTCAAGGCGCTGCTGCGCAAGGCCGCCGCCCGCACCCGCGAGGCCCTGATCGAGGCGATGGGGGCGGCGCTTTCCGCGGTCAGCGCCCGGGACGCTTCGGGCTTCTTCCGGCACTGCGGCTACCGCGCCCCGGCCCAACTGCTATGACAGACGCCTTACCACATGCAGATAGGATCCGTATAAGACGTGCCCGACTTACCCTGCTTGGTTCCGCCCACTATGTGGGTATCGGAGACGATGAAGAAGAGGTCGAACTCGCTGGCACCCGGGCCGGAACGTCCGGGCGCCGATCTCGAATTCTCTGGTCTCCCCATCGGAAGCCGTGAGGGTACCGGTGACCGCGTGCCCACCGCCGCCGCCGACGTCTTGCGGAACGTGTTGGGCGTCCACCGATCCCTCCGGTCCGAACTGGCCCTCCACCCGTCCGCCGGTCTCCGAGGCGCCAGTAAAGCTACCGTCGCTGGAGACGCTCACGGCGTAGAGGCCGCTCAAGCCGGTGGCCGGGTTGGCCGTGAAGGAGAAGGACCGGCCGTCGTTCAGGGTAACCGTGCCGGTCGCGGCCTCTCCTGTTAGCTCGCCCGAAAGCTTGGCTCCGGTCTCCTCGGAAGTCAGATCGAGGGTGTTGCCGGTCATCGTGCCCCGGAACCACTCGTTGATTCCCCGGGCAGGATCGCACATGTACGCCCTCACTTCCCGCCCTTCGGCGCCCTCTTCCGCTTCGCCGGCCACGATGGCGACGAAGGCGTGTTCGCTCGGGTCGGCCTTCCCCACGAAGCTGCCCGCCACGGGCGGGGCACTCTCCTCGGGGGCCTCGTCCCCCTGAGCGCCCTCCTCTTGGCCGCCACCACCGCCGCCGCCGCACCCGGCGATCAAGAGGCCGAGGGCGAGCAGCGAGGCGATGACGCCCCAGCGAAGTGGACTAAAGATTTTGGCGATCATGTTTCTCCTTTCCTGGGTTTCCCCCGACCGGCTGCTTCTGGGCAGCCCGCTGCTGTCCCACGCCGCACCCCACAGGCACCGCGAGCGCAACCATCAACGCCACGGACCAAAGGAGCGTAGCCCGTCTCACCGCTTTCTCATCTCCGTTAGGAAAGCACCCGGTACGGAGCCTGTCGGTCTTGTTCGACGAGGATCCGGCGCAGGATCTTCCCCGACGGGGTCTTGGGGATGGCGTCGACGAACCGGACCGCGCGGATCCGCTTGTGGGGCGCGACGCGCTCGGCCACCCAGGCCATAAGCTCGTCTTCGCCAACCTCGCCGCGACGAACCACCGCCGCGACCGGGATCTCGCCGTGCGTCTCGTCCGGGCGGGGGATGACGGCAACGTCGGCGACCGCAGGGTGGGTGGACAGGAGTGCCTCCAGCTCCGCGGGCGCCACCTGGTAGGCGTTCACCTTGATGAGCTCCTTGAGCCGGTCGACGATGAACACGTTGCCGTCCGCATCGACGTAACCGAGGTCGCCGGTGTGCAGCCACCCGTCGGCGTCAATGGTCTCGGCGGTGGCGTCGGGGCGGTTCAGGTAGCCGGCCATCACCTGCGGCCCCCTGACCCACAGCTCGCCTCGCTCGCCGGCCCCGAGGTCGCGTCCGGTCTGCGTGTCGACCACCCGCAGCTCGGTGTTGGGCTGGACGCGCCCGACCGAGCCGGGCACGGTACCGAACTCCCGGTCGGGTATCGTCGCCCCGACAGCGGTCTCGGTCATCCCCCAGGCTTGGCCGACGACCGCGTTAGGGAAGCGGTCGTCGACGGCGTGCTGGAGGTCGGCGCCGAGCGGCGCGCCGCCCGAGGCGATCAACTCAACGGAGGACAGGTCGTGCGCATCGATCATCGGGTGGTGGGCAAGAGCTGGCATGATCGGCGGCGGCACCGTGACGAGCGTGACCCGGTGACGCTGGATCAGCGTGAGGTACTGCTCGAGGTCGAAGCGGGGCATGGTTACCACCGTAGCGCCCGACGCGAGCGGCAAGGCGAGGTTGACCATGAAGCCCATCACGTGGAAGAAGGGCGCCACCGCCACCATCGTGTCGCGCTCGGTCAGGCGCATCCCGCGGCGCAGCTGGCGCACGGTGGTGACGAGGTTCGTGTGGGTGAGCATGACCCCCTTGGGCGGCCCCGTCGTGCCGCTCGAGTAGGGCAGCAGCGCCACGGCAGTATCGGGATCGAGTGCGACTTCGGGGGCGGGATCTTCACCAGCTATCAGCTCGACGATCGGGGTGGCGCCTTCGGCCTCGCCGAGAACTACCACTTCCTTCACGCCCGTCGAGGCCGCGGCGGAAAGCGCCGCAGGCACCAGTGGTGGGATCGTCACCAGGATCGACGCCCCTGAGTCGGTGAGCTGTTGGGTCAACTCGCGTTCGGTATAGGCAGGGTTTACCCCAGTCACCGTCCCGCCCGCCGCCATCGCGCCTAAAGCTACCCCCGCCCACTGGGGCAGGTTCGGCGCCCACAGCGCCAGCACGTCGCCGGCCCCGAAGCCCCGGGCGGCGAGCCCCGCCGCCACGCGCTCCACCCGCGACGCCAGCATGGCATAAGTGACCGTCTGCCCGGTTTGCCCATCGATCAGCGCCGGCCGGTCCCCCACTCGGCGGCCGCCTCGGCGATCATCCGGTGCAGGGTCGCGCCCCCGACCTCGACCGCCTTGTAGGTGCTCGTCCACGACATCGGCATACCTCTTCCTCTTCTTCCTGTTAGCCTCTTTTACGCGTGTCTAATATGTATAATGACCCGTGATTTGACACGCGTCAAGGGTGAGGAGGCCGGCATCATGACCATCCCGAATACGGACACCCGCTCGCGTATCCTCGAGACGGCGTTGGCGCTGATCCGCGAGCGCGGGACCAACGCGGTGACGGTCGCAGAAATCGCCGCCGCCGCGGGGGTATCGCGCCAGCTCGTCTACTTCCACTTCGATAACCGGGCCGGGCTGTTCGTAGCGATGGCCCGCCATCAAGACCGGCGCAGCGGGTTCGTGGAGCGGGTCGCCGCCTCCAGGTCGCTGCCGCCGGCGGAAGGTCTCGAGGAGCTAGTAAGGGTGTGGTGCGAGTACGTCCCCGAGATCCTGCCCGTGGCACGGGTGCTGGAGGCGGCCGCGATCACCGGCGAAGAAGGTGGGGACGCGTGGCGGGACCGGATGGGCGACCTGAGGGAGGCCTTCCGCATCGCAGTCGACTTGGTCGACCGGGACGGTCGGCTCGCCGAGGGCTGGACGGTCGAGACCGCGACCGACTGGATCTGGGCGCGAAGCCACCTCACGACCTGGCAGCATCTAGTCGGCGAGCGCGGCTGGTCCCCCGACGACTACAAGGAGCGGTCCACACGCTCGATCCTGACCGAGATCCTGACCCCAGCGCCAGCCAGCTCCTGACAACGTCGCCGCCTTCCTGCAATCGCCGCGGAGCTAAACCAACCGGTGTGGGGGTGGATATCAGGGATGCAGGAGCCGAGGAGCGCCGGAGACGCCCTTTCGATGCCCCCGAACTTGTGCCGGCGTTGCTCCAGCTATACAGCGTACGCTTTCGAGACGGTTAGTTTGAGAGCCTGACCGCCAGCGTCTATACTCTCGGCGTCCGTCCGATTCCAGGGAAGGTGCGGGAGTGCCAGACCCGCCGCGAAAACCCCAACGCACCGCCAGGCTACGGACGGCGACCCCTCGACAACCAGCTCGATGTTGATTTGACCGTAAACCGGAGGTTTATATGATTGGTCCTTACACGGAGGTTGACTCTGAGGTCCAGGACGCCCTGGATGGTGAGTTGGAGCGTCAGCGGACGACGATAGAGCTCATCGCGAGCGAGAACTTCGCCTCGCCGGCGGTGCTGGCGGCGCAGGGGTCGGTGCTGACGAACAAGTACGCCGAGGGGTACCCGGGGAAGCGGTACTACGGCGGTTGCGAGCAGGTAGACAAGGTGGAAGTTCTCGCCATCGAGCGGGCGAAGGAGCTGTTCGGGGCGGAGCACGCCAACGTGCAGCCGCACTCGGGGAGCCAGGCCAACGAGGCGGCATATGCCGCGCTCGTCGAGCCGGGGGACAAAGTCTTGAGCATGAACTTGGCGCACGGTGGGCACCTCACGCACGGGATGCGCATCAACTTCTCGGGCCGCACCTACGACTTCGTGCATTACGGCGTCGGGGAGGACGGCTTCATAAATTACGATGAGGTGCGTGAGATCGCGTTGCGCGAGCGGCCCAAAATGATCCTGGCCGGGGCGAGCGCGTACCCGCGCGTGTTCCACTTCGACCGTTTCCGCGAGATAGCCGACGAGGTCGGCGCCTTCTTCCTGACCGACATGGCCCACATCGCCGGCCTCGTCGCCACCGGAGTCCACCCTTCGCCGGTCCCCTACTGCGAGATCGTGACGACCACGACGCACAAAACGTTGAGGGGGGCGAGGGGCGGGATGATCCTGTGCCGCGAGGAGTTCGCGAAGAAGGTCAACAGCCGCGTCTTTCCGGGGATGCAGGGTGGACCTCTCATGCACGCCATCGCGGGCAAGGCCGTGGCATTTGGGGAGGCTTTACGGCCGGAGTTCAAGGACTACGCGCTCAAGATCGTGGAGAACGCCCGCGCGATGGCCGAGGGGCTCGTCGAGGGCGGCCTGAACCTCGTCTCGGGGGGGACGGACAACCACCTCATCCTCGTCGACCTGCGGGGGACGGGGACGAGCGGGAAAGAGTTGGAGGAGCGGTTGGACTCCGTGGGGGTGACGGCGAACAAGAACATGATCCCCGGCGACCCCGAGCCGCCGACCGTAACCAGTGGCATCCGGCTGGGAACGCCGGCGATGACGACGCGCGGCATGGGGGAGGACGAGATGCGCGAGATCTCCGCCATCATCGCCAGCGCCGTCCGCGGCGAGACCGACGGTCTGCGGGACCGCGTGACCGCCCTCACCGACGCCTTCCCGCTCTATGAGTGAGGCGGCGCCGAAGGCGCAGAAACTGCACGTCGTGGATGGGCCGCTCTCACGCAACAAGCTCGCGGTCCTGCGCGACGAGCGGACGCGCACCCCGGAATTCCGCCGCGCGATGCGGGAGCTCTCCCTCGTCATGGTCGCCGAGGCCACGCGGGCCATGCCGACGAAGTCAACGCGCATCCGGACCCCGCTCACCAGAACGGAGGTGGAGGAGATCGCCTGTCCCGTCTGCCTCGTCCCCGTGCTGCGCGCCGGGCTCGGCATGCTCGACGGTGCCCTGGCCCTCCTACCCGACGCCACCGTCGGGTTCATGGGCCTGCAGCGCGACGAGGAGACCGCCGAGCCCGTCGAGTACTACGTGAATTTGCCGCGCAACCTCGGCGACTACCTCGTGCTCGTCCTGGACCCGATGCTCGCCACCGGCGGGAGCCTCTCGGCGACGCTGACGAAGCTCAAGGAGTACGGGGCGGCCTGGATCTCCTGCCTGCACGCCGTCGCCGCTACCCCCGGCGTCGAGCGCGTTAGCCGCGAGCATCCCGATATCGACTTCTACGCCGCCGCCGTGGACCCCGAGCTGGACGACAACGCCTTCATCGTCCCGGGCCTCGGCGACGCGGGAGACAGGCTGTATGGAACCCTTTAAACGCACCGACGTGAACACCTCCGGGGCGCACGCCGCTCTCAAGAAGGCGCGCCCGTCGTGGGACGAGTACTTCATGCGCATCGCCCACGAGGTCGCCGCCCGCTCGACCTGTCCCCGGCTCGCCGTCGGGGCGGTGGTCGTGCGCGACAAGCGCATCCTCACCACCGGCTACAACGGGAGCCCGTCCGGGATGCCGCACTGCGACGACGTGGGTTGCCTGATACGCATCGTGGACGGGCGCGAGTCCTGCCAGCGCACGCTGCACGCCGAGCAGAACGCCCTCATACAGGCGGCATACCACGGCGTCTCCGTCCGCGGCTCTACCCTCTACTGCACCCACCAGCCGTGCCTCCTGTGCGTGAAGATGGTCATGAATGCCGGCATCGAGGAGGTCTACTACGCCGGCGGATACCCCGACCCGCTCGCGCTGGAGCTTGCCAACGAGGGCGGCCTCTCGATGAATCGGTTCGCTCCCGGAGAAGAGCGGGGAGGATAGGGCCACGGGCGGATCCGCTCGGTCCCGGGCGCCTTGATCTAGGCCGTCTTCGTCTACAGCATCGCCCTCTGGCTGGGTCTGTACCTCGTCGGGCGTGACCCGCGTAGCCTCCGGCTGCTGCTGACCGCGGCGCCTGGCTCCTGGCCTACGCGCTCGCCGTGGCCTGCAACCTCCTCTCGGGCGCCGCCTCACCCGATTTGACGTCCGTCCTCGCGCGGGTACGCGAGCCGCTGCTGTTGCTCCCGGCGCTCCTTTAGATGAACATCACGCAGGACTATGAAACAAATAGAAGTAGAGGACCCATGAAAATCACAACAGATCTCGGTGATATAAAAGAGAGTGCTATGTTCTTATGCCGTTTGGTCCCAAGTTCGATCCCATATATGAAGAGGTACTAAGACCAGCAATAGAGGATGTCGGCTTAACACCCGCCCGAGCAGACCTAATA
>JADDPV010000006.1 GCA_016781705.1 Rubrobacter sp. | reverse complement strand
TCGAGCTGTGCAACGAGATCATCGACGAGGAGTTCTCGGGGCCGGAGGTCCTCAAGGACGACGACCTCCCCAAGCCGCGTGAGATCAACCGCATCCTCAACGAGTACGTGATCGGCCAGGAGAGCGCGAAGAAGGTCCTCGCCGTCGCCGTCTACAACCACTACAAGCGCATCAGCATGACTCCCGACGCCGCCGACGCCACCGAGCTGCAGAAGTCCAACATCTTGCTCGTCGGCCCCACCGGTAGCGGCAAGACGCTGTTAGCGCAGACCCTCGCCCGCATCCTCAACGTCCCCTTCGCCATCGCCGACGCGACGGCTTTGACCGAGGCCGGCTACGTCGGCGAGGACGTGGAGAACATCCTCCTCAAGCTGATACAGGCCGCCGACTTCGACGTGAAGAAGGCGGAGACGGGGATCATCTACATAGACGAGATCGACAAGATCGCGCGCAAGTCCGACAACCCCTCGATCACCCGCGACGTCTCCGGCGAGGGCGTGCAGCAGGCCTTGCTCAAGATCCTCGAAGGCACGGTGGCGAGTGTCCCGCCGCAGGGCGGGCGCAAGCACCCGCACCAGGACTTCCTGCAGATAGACACGAAGAACGTGTTGTTTATCTGCGGCGGGGCTTTCGGCGGTCTGGAGGAGATCATCCGGCAGAGGATCGGCAAACGGAGCATCGGCTTCGGGGGCAACGCGGACGCGAGGCTGGAGGAGGAGAAGGACGGGATCCTGCGTCATGCCCAGCCCGAGGACCTCCTCAAGTACGGTCTCATCCCCGAGTTCGTCGGCCGGTTGCCGGTGATCTCGACGCTCCTCAGCCTCGACGAGAAGGACCTCGTGCGGATCCTGACGGAGCCTAAGAACGCGCTGGTCCGGCAGTACCGGCAGTTCTTCCGCTACGATAAGGTGGATCTCAACTTTACCGAGGACGCCCTCACGGCGGTCGCAGAGCTCGCGCTGGAGCGCGGGACGGGGGCGCGCGGTTTGCGCAGCATCCTGGAGGCGACGCTGCTGCCAACGATGTACGATCTGCCGAGCCGCTCGGACGTGGCGAAGTGCGTCGTGGACGCCGACACGGTGCGCGAGGGGGTACACCCGACACTCGTGACCACCTCGGGTCGGGCCAAGCACTCCTACGACGAAACAGCGTAGCCCGGTCCCCTTCGGATACTTTGAGTCAGGCGGAGATCCCCAAGACCTACGATCCGGCGGCCGTCGAGGGCCGGGTCTACGAAGGGTGGGAGCGCGCGGGCGCCTTCGAGGCGGACCCGAATCCCGAGAAGAAGCCCTACTGCATCGTCATCCCCCCACCGAACGTGACGGGCGCCCTGCACATGGGTCACGCGCTCAACGGTGCGATCCAGGACGCACTCGTCAGGCGGGCGCGGATGAAAGGGTACGAGGCCCTGTGGCTCCCCGGGGTGGATCACGCCTCCATCGCGCTGCAGAACGTCGTCGAGCGCAAGCTGTTGCGCGAGGAGGGCAAGACCAAGTGGGACGTCGGCCGCGAGCGGTTCATAGAGCTGTGCCGCGAGTTCGCCGACGAGTCGCGGAGCCAGATCCTCGGCCAGCTCCGTAAGCTCGGGGCGTCGGTCGACTGGCGACGCTTGCGCTACACGATGGACGAGGCGTACGTGGACGCCGTCCTCACCGCGTTTGTCGAGCTGTACGAGGCCGGGCTGATCTACCGTGGCAACCGCATCACCAACTGGTGCCCGCGCGACCGCTCCGCCATCAGCGATCTCGAAGTCAACTACGAAGAGACCGAGGGCAAGCTCTATGGCCTCCGCTACCCCTTCGCCGACGGCGAAGGTCCCGGGCCCGACGGCAACCCTTACGCCCAGGTCTTCACCACGCGCCCCGAGACGATGCTCGGGGACGTCGCGCTCGTCGTGAACCCGGAGGACGAGCGGTACAAGGACCTCGTTGGGCGGCGGGTCGAGGTGCCGTTCGTCGGGCGCGAGGTTGAGGTGCTCGCCGACGACTACGTGGACCCGAGCTTCGGGACCGGCGTGTTGAAGGTTACACCGGCGCACGACCCGAACGACTTCGAGATCGGCAAGAGGCACGGCCTTTCGGCGGTCAACGCGTTCAACCCGGACGGCACGATCAACGCGAACGGTGCGCGATTCGAGGGGATGAGCCGCGAGGAGGCCAGGAAGGCCATCGTTGGGCGGCTCGATGAGGAGGGGTTGCTCGGAGAGGTGAGGCCGCACAGGTACAGGCTCGGGCACTGCGACCGTTGCGGGACCGTCATCGAGCCGTGGCTCAGCGAGCAGTGGTGGATCTCGATGAAGGAGCTCGCCGAGCCCGCTATCGAGGCGTTGAAGAACGGGGAGATAGCCGTCTACCCCGACTCCTGGCGGCGCGAGACGATACGCTGGCTGGAGAACCTGCAGGACTGGAACGTGAGCCGCCAGCTGTGGTGGGGGCACCGCATCCCCGTTTGGTATGGCCCGGACGGCGAGGTGGTGGCGGCGAAGGAGTCGCCCGGCGAGGGGTGGCAGCAGGACCCGGACATCCTGGATACGTGGTTCAGCAGCGGTCTATGGCCGTTCGCGACTCTGGGCTGGCCGGAGGAGACGGAGGACCTGGCGTACTTCTACCCGACGAGCCTGCTAAGCACGGCGCGTGAGATCATGTACCTGTGGGTGGCGCGCATGATCATGAACGGGCTCCGGTTTCGCGCAGAGGTCCCGTTCGAGAAGGTGAACGTCCACTCTATCGTCCTGGCCGAGGACGGCACTAAAATGAGCAAGTCCAAAGGGAACACCATAAACCCGCTCCGGCTCTTTGAGGAGTACGGCACCGACGCGGTGCGCTTTGGCCTTCTCTATCAGTCCTCGACCCAGGACTTCGCATACTCCTACGAGCGGGCGCAGCTCGGGCGCGGCTTCGTCACCAAGCTGTGGAACGTCGCCCGGTTCATCTCGGGGTACCCGGAGGCTGACGGCGGCGGCGGGGGTGGTGAGACATCGGTTTCGGATCGTTGGATCCTGCACTCCTTCAACGAGACGGCCCGCGAGTACGACCGGCTCCTGGAGGAGTGCGAGTTCTCCGAAGCGATGCGCTTGGTCTACGACTTCGCCTGGCACCGCTTCGCCGACTGGTACGTGGAGATCTCCAAAGCCGCCCCCTCGCCCGAGACGCCGCGCATCTTGCGCGAGGTGTTCGGCGGCGTCCTGCGCCTCTTGCACCCGGTGATGCCTTTCGCCACGGAGGAGATGTGGCGTATTCTCGGCGGCGAGGGACTCCTGATAAGCGCGGAGTTCCCGCGCTTCGACCCCGCGCTCGTGGACGACGAGGCGGGCCGGAAGCTGGAGTTGACGCGCGCGGCGGTCACGGCGGTGCGTTCGTTCCGGGCGGAGTCGAAGGTCGAGGGGGAGCTCGAGGGGCGGGCGCCGGAGGGGGTCGACCTCGGGGTGTTCTCGGCGCTGGCCGGGGTCCGGCCCGTCCGGGGCTTCGACGGCTCCTTCACGGCGGCGCTGCCTGCGGGCGCGGATGTGGTCGAGCTAGCGCTCTCGGAGGAGATGCGGCGCGGGGAGGTGGAGCGCCTGCGCCGGGAGGTCTCGCGCGTCGAGGGCGAGTTCAAACGGGCGGAGGGCAAGCTCTCCAACGAGAGGTTCATCCAGAAGGCGCCGGCCAACATCGTCGAGGCCGAGCGCGAGAAGCTGCGCGCCAACGGCGCCCTGCTCGAAACGCTCTACGCCCGCCTCGAAGAGTTTCTCTAGGAGCAGCTCCGCTTGCGACCGGCTACCTCCCCGAGAACGTTCGAGGCCGTCCGCGAGGAACTGGACCGCCGACGACGCGTCGCCCTCGGCTTCGAGCGCATCGAGGCGCTCCTCGAGCTTCTCGGCCACCCGGAGCGTGACCTGCCCCACGTTGTACAGGTGGTTGGCACCAACGGCAAGGGCACGACCGCCCTCGCCCTGGCGGCGGCCTTCGAGGAGATGGGCCATCCGTCCGGCGCGTACCTCTCACCGCACGTCCTCTCGTACACGGAGAGAGTGATGGTGGGTGGCCGTCCTGCCTCGAAGGAGGCGTTCGCCAGCACGATGGCTGGGGTCATCGAGACCGCGGACGCGCACGGAGTTCCGGCTACGCAGTTCGAGATCCTGACCGCCGGCGCCCTTGGGATGTTCCGCGACGCCGGGCTGTCGTGGGCGGTGCTGGAGGCGGGGCTCGGCGCCCGCCACGATGCAACCTCGGTCGTGAGACCGGAAGCCGCTATCCTGACGAACGTCGCCCTCGACCACACAGAGTACCTCGGCGAGACGATCGAGGAGATAACGCGGGAGAAGCTCGCAAGCCTGCGGCGGGGCGTGACCTTGCTGCTGGGCACGGAGGATCCACGCGTCGTAGAGGTCGCGCGCCACGAGTCCGAGCGGGTCGGCGCGAGGCTCGTCGAGATCGGGGGCGGAGGGGCGGAGAAGCACACCCACTTCGGCCTCGTCCCGTATGCTGCGCGCAACGTCGGGCTCGGGTTCCGGGCTGCGGAGGTCCTGCTGGGGGGCACACTATCTCCGGGGGCGAGAGTGAGGGCCGCGCGCATCGTGAAGCGTGCACTACCCGGTCGGTTCGAGGAGCACGAGGTCCGCGGCGTGCCGGTCGTGGTGGACGGTGGACACAACCCGGAGGCTCTCAAGGCGACGCTCGGAGCGGTACGGGCGCGATACGGGGCGCGCCCCCTGGGGGTCGTGTTCGGCGTGTTGAAGGACAAGGACGCCGGAAGTATGCTGGCCCTCATCGAGAAGGAGGCGCACGCCCTCGTGCTCACCCGGCCGGCAGGCGAGCGGGCCGCGGAGCCCGTCACTCTGGCACGGGACCACGACCCGAGGGACGCCGGGGGGAGGAGGGCCGGGATCTCATCCGATCCCGGCGACGCCCTGCTGGCCGCCGTGGAGGCAGTAGAGGGGGTGGGTGGGATGGTCCTGGTTGCTGGCTCTTTCCATACCGCGGCGGGCGTCCTCGGAGGTTTGCGCGGGGGCTATCTTGGCTAGGCGGACGTGGTTGAAGCTCGTGGGGTTGCTCGTGGCGGTCGCGGCCGTCTCGTTCACGCTCGGGTACCACGTCGTATCGAGGTTCGTGGGATGAGCATTCTGGTCCTGCCGCAGGTGGTGTCGCAGGCGGACCCTTTTCGCGCCATAAGCCAGGCTTTGGAGAGCCCCCTGCTCACGCTGGGGATCAGGCTCACGCTCCTCTTCTTCGCGATACTCTGGCTCTCGCTCGTGTACTGGACCTTCGCGGACGCGGGGCGGCGTGGGGCGATGCGGTGGTATTGGGGCCTGGTCGCGTTGCTGTTCCCCTTCCTCGGTACGCTCATCTACGTGATCGTACGCCCCCCCGAGTACCTGCTGGAGTCGCGAGAGCGCGAGCTGGAGCTCGCCGTTTTGGAGAGGGAGCTCAGGCAGAAGGTGGATCTGTGTCCCAACTGCCGCGAGATCGTGGAGAAGGATTACCTGATCTGCCCGGACTGCGGCTGGGAGCTTAAGAAACCGTGCGCGAACTGCCGGAAACCCCTCGACATGAGGTGGGAGACCTGCCCGTACTGCGCGACGGTGCAACGCAAGAACGTCAACTGGTAGAAGGCTGAGGTGGAAAAGATGGAACGGACGCTCGTGCTCGTCAAGGGAGATGGGGTGAAGCGACGCCTGATCGGGGAGATCATACGTCGCCTCGAGGCGAAGGGCCTGGACATCCGCGCCATACAACTGATGGACGTGTCCCGCGAGCTGGCCGAGGAGCACTACGCTGAGCACCGCGAGAAGCCCTTTTTCGGGGAGCTGGTCGAGTTCATCACCTCGACGCCGGTGGTCGCCATGACGGTCGAGGGTGAGGGCGCCATAGGGACCGTCCGCAACCTCATGGGCGCCACGAACCCCGCCAACGCCGCCCCCGGCACCATCCGCGGCGACCTCGCCCTGAGCATGCCCGACAACCTCGTTCACGGCTCGGACTCCCCCGAGAGCGCCGCCCGTGAGCTGAAGCTGTTCTTCGGCTCGTAAGCGCCCGAAAATGTCCGTGCAGTTCGTCCTTGCCTCCGAGTCGGCCCGCAGGGTCAGCCTGCTACAGCAGGTCGGGTACGAGTTCGAGGCTCGCAAGAGCGGTTTCCCGGAAGTTACCCTGGATGACCCAAGAAGCGTCGTCGAGGCCAACGCTCGCGGCAAGGCGCTCGCGGTCGCCGAGATGGAGCCGGGAAAGGTCGTGCTGGGGGCGGACACGATCGTCTACTTACCGGAGGAGCGCACCATACTGGGCCAGGCCGTTGACTCGAGGGAGGTCGAGCGGATGCTCGAGCTGCTCCGCGGGCGGGTCCACGAGGTCTATACAGGGGTCGCGATCGCAAGGGCTGACAGCATTATCGTCGAGACCGTGGTTACTCGGGTGCGAATGGGGAAGCTTTCGGGAGCAGAGGTTTCAGCCTATGCGAGAACCGGCGAAGGGGTCGGCAAGGCGGGCGGTTACGCCATCCAGGGCAGGGCGGCCCTCTTCGTGGAGGAGATACACGGAGACTACTCGAACGTGGTCGGGTTGCCACTGAACGTCTCGTGCCGGCTGCTCGAATCCTTCGGAGTGTACTGGTGGTAGCCTCACCGTAAAATACCCGGCGTGGAACAACGCCGCCGATACACCATAAAGCAACTCCCACCGGAGCTCAGGCCACGCGAGCGGCTGCTGGAGGCGGGGCCGGCGGCACTCTCCGACGGGGAGCTTCTGGGGCTCCTCTTCGGGATTGGGAGCCGCGAAAAAACGGCGGTCGAGCTCGCCGGGGAAGTCATCTCCGAGGCTGGCGGGCTGCACGGGCTCCACGATGTGGACGCGCACGAGCTCATGAGGGTCAACGGCATCGGGGCGGCAAAGGCATGCATAATACTGGCGGCCGTGGAGCTCGGGCGCAGGATCGGGCAGGTTCGCAACCCGGGACGGCCCGTGATATCATCGCCAGCGGATGTGGATAGGCTCTTGAGGGGGCGCATAGCCAACCTCGACCGGGAGAACTTCGTCGTCGTGCTCTTGAACACCAAAAACGAAGTCTTGGGCGCGCCGCTGATCAGCGTAGGCACACTCTCGCAGGCTCTGGTCCACCCTCGGGAGGTCTTCAAGCCGGCCATCCGGGCGAGCGCCGCTAGCGTGGTGCTCGCGCACAACCACCCCAGCGGCAGCGCCGAGGCGAGCCGGGAGGACAGGGAGGTCACGGGCAGGCTGGTCGAGGCCGCCGGGATCTTGGGCATAGAGGTTCTGGATCACGTGATCGTGGGGGACGGCTTTTTCAGCATGAAAGAACACGGGATGCTCTAGCAGGTAGCGTAGAGCCCCGGTCTGAACAGAGGGAAGAGAGATGTTTGGAGGGCTGTTCGGTAGGGATGTCGCGATAGACCTGGGAACGGCGAACACGCTGGTGTTCGTCAAGGGGCACGGCATCGTGCTCTCGGAGCCCTCGGTCGTCGCGATAGACAACAAGACCGACAAGGTCGTCGCCGTGGGGTCCGCTGCCAAGCGGATGCTCGGGCGCACGCCTGGCAACATCGTCGCTATGCGCCCCCTGAAGGACGGGGTCATCGCGGACTTCGAGGTCACTGAGAAGATGCTCTCGTACTTCATCCGCAAGACGCAGTCCAGGCGGCGTCTGTTCCGGACGCTCATGGGGCCGCGGGTGGTGGTGTGCGTGCCCAGCGGGGTGACGGGGGTGGAGCTCAGGGCGGTCAAGGAGGCGACCGAGTCGGCGGGAGCGCGGCAGGCGTACACCATCGAGGAGCCGCTGGCGGCGGCGATAGGCGCGGGGATGCCCGTTACCGAGGCGCAGGGGTCCATGATCGTGGACATCGGCGGCGGCACCAGCGAGGTCGCTGTGATCTCGCTCGGCGGGATCGTGACCAAGTCGTCTATCCGCATCGCCGGTGACGACATAGACGACGCCATCTCCACCTACATCCAGAAGGAGTACAAGCTCGCCATCGGCACGCAGACGGCCGAACAGCTCAAGATAGAGCTCGGGAGCGCCTTCCCGCTGGGGGAGGAGGAGTCCGCAGAGATCCGGGGCAGGGACCTGGTGGCGGGGCTCCCTAAGACCATCGTGATCACCAGCGAAGAGATCCGGGAGGCCATAACCGTCCCCGTCGACGCCATAGTGGCCGCCGTCCGGGATACTTTAGACCGCACGCCGCCCGAGTTGGCCTCGGACATCATGGACCGCGGCATGGTGCTGGCCGGGGGCGGAGCCCTTCTGAGGCTCCTCGACGAGCGCCTGCGGCGCGAGACGGGCATACCGGTGCATGTCGCCGACGACGCGCTCATGTGCGTTGCCATCGGGAGCGGCCGGTCGCTCGAAGAGATCGAATACTACCGCAGCGCCCTCGCCGGTTAACGGGGCCGGGCTAGGGGGAACGTACCTGTGGGCAGGAAGAAGCCCGGCGCCGCGAGTGGCCTCATGGGACTCGTCATCCTCTGTATGGCTAGCCTCGTGCTCTTCACGGTCTACGTGAAGGAGGGCGACGAAAAGGGGCCGCTGCACACCGTCCAGCTGGGCGCCGCGGAGGTGCTGCGCCCGGCGAGGAGCCTGCTTAACCTGGCCGCCTCGCCCTTCGAGGCGGCGGGGGAGCGTATCGGCAACGCCTTCGACGGCACCCACGAGGCGGAGCTCGAAGAGAAGGCCCGCGAGTACGAGGAGGACGCAGCCGAGGCCGCACGCTTGAGGCAGGAGAACGAGCGGCTGCGCAGCATGCTGGACGCGGAGGAGTCGACCTTCGAGTACGCGCCGCTGGCTCGCGTCGTGGCGCCCGTGGGCGGGCCGCTAACCCAGACCGTGACGATCAACGTCGGCACGGACGAAGGCGTGAGACCCGAGCAGCCGGTCGTCGTCGGGGACAATACCCTCGTGGGGCGGACCACGAGCCGGGTCACGAAGAACACCGCCGAGGTCATGCTGATCACCGACCAGGGCTTTGCCGCCGGCGTGCGCATCGTGCCGCCCACCGGCCCCGCGGAGCCGGCGGAGGGCGAGGCGCCCTATGGGCAGGGCCTCTTGCGAACCGGATGGGAGGACTACCTCGGGGTGGAGTACGTGGACCTCGGCGCGAGGGTCGAGAAGGGCGACTTCGTCGTGACCAGCGGGCGGGCCGGTGAACGGGAGCTGCTCTTCCCGCCAGGGCTGCTCGTGGGTACCGTCGAGACGGTCAGCTCGCAGGACATAGACCAATACAAGAAAATAGTCGTCGAGCCCACGGTCAGACCCGACGACCTGCAGGAGGTGCGGGTGATCACGGGTTGGTAGGCCAGCTCTCCATGGCACGGGCGGCGCTCCTGGTCGGAATCGCGGCGCTCCTGGAGGCGGTCCTCTCGCCGTTCCTCACGTTTGGGTGGGTGGGGCCGAAGTTCGCCATCGTAGGCATCGTCATCGCGGCCATCGGCCAACGCAACCTGCAGGCGCTACTCTTGGGGTTCTTCGGCGGCGTCTTGACGGACGCCTTGGGAGGCGGACTCTTCGGCGTCGGTGCCCTGGGTGGCCTGGCGGCGGCGACCATCTCGATGCGCCTGGGGACGGGGCGACGCAAGCAGGGCGAGATGCGCTCCGTCCTCACGATGGCCTCGGCTTTCGCGGTCGCGGCCTACGACGTCGTCGGCCTGCTCGCCCGCACTCTCGCCGGCGAGGGGGGGCCTCCGGCCGGCGCGTACCTCGTCGCCGGCGTGCTACCTGACGCCTTGCTGAACGCGGCTCTGGCGTACCTCGTGGGCGCATGGCTGTTGGGGACCATAACCAGGAAGGATGAGGGCAAACAGGTTTGAGCAGCAGTTTGAGCAGGAGGGCGGGCGTAAGCGTCAGCGAGGTGGGCACCCTGGGGTGGTTGCGGGCGATGGACCCGGTGCTGCTCCTCGCCGCCCTGGGGCTCACGGCCTTCGGCATCGTGGCGGTCTACTTCGCCGGTACGACCCCCGAGCAGTCCTACACCCTGGCCATGAACCAGGCGATGGGCTTCGTCGCGGGGCTCGTTGTGGCGGTACCGCTCGCGATCGTGGACTACAAGAGAGCGCGCCCATACTTGAAGATCGTCTACGGGTCCGTCGTGGTCATGCTGCTGGCCGTCGCGATCACCGGCGACGAGGCAAAAGGCGCTCAGCGGTGGATAGACGTAGGCCCCGTGCAGGTGCAGCCCTCGGAGTTCGCTAAGCTCCTCATGGTCGTCGTGCTCGCCGGCTACTTCGCCGACAACCGTGCGAGCGATAACAGGGTGTTCCTCAAGTCTTTGGGCATCCTCTCCTTACCGGCCCTGCTCGTCTTCTCCCAGCCGGACCTCGGGACGGCGCTCGTCTTTGGAGCGGTGTTCTTCACCGTCGCGTTTATCGGGGGGGCGAGACTCTACCAGCTCGGGCTGCTCGCTCTTTCGGGGGTCCTCTCCTTCGCTCTCGCCGTGAGGTTCGGCATCCTCGAGGAGTACCAGATCGCCCGCTTGACCGCCTTCCTCGACCCGGCGGGCGCGACCGACGTGGGTTACCAGGTCCTGCAATCGAAGATGGCGATAGGCTCGGGTGGCATGACCGGCAAGGGGATGGAGGCGACGACGCTCTCGAAGCTGGGCTTCCTGCCCGAGGACCACACCGACTTCATTTTCTCCAACATCGCCGAGAAGCTCGGGTTTGTTGGCGGGCTCGTGTTGCTGGCGCTGTTCTTCGTCCTGGTCTGGCGCATGCTCCGCGTCGCGACCGTCGCCAAAGACCGCTTCGGGGTCCTCATCGCGGTGGGTGTCGCCACGATCTTCTTGTTCCACGTCTTCGTGAACGTCGGGATGACGATGGGCATCATGCCGGTCACCGGCATCCCGCTGCCGTTCGTCAGCTACGGGCGCAGCAGCCTGGTGGTCAGCGTGATCGCTTTGGGCCTCCTCCAGGGCATCGCCATCCGCTCGAAGCTCGAAGGTTTCAAGGGAGCGACGCTGTAGTAGAGAAGGCGGCCCGCGACTGGCCGGAGGGGCTTGGGGCGGTTATACTGGGTCGTCAAGACCGTGGCATGCCTTACGCGTGCCCGTTCGTTCGAAGGAGAGTTCAGGAGCGATTGTCGTGTTTGCAGTGATAAAGGTCAGTGGTAAGCAGTACAGGGCGGGCGAGGGTGGCGAGCTAGTCGTGGATCGTCTGGCTGGGGACGTCGGCGACTCGGTGGAGGTGCCGGTTTCGTTCGTCGCGGATGGCGACGGGAGCTTCGACCTGTCCGCCGACAAGACGGCCAGGGTGGAGATTCTCGAGCACTTGAAGGGCGAGAAGATTCAGGTGTACAAGTACAAGTCGAAGAAGACGTACCGCAAGAAGACCGGGCACCGCCAGCGGCGGACCCGCATCAAGGTTCTGGAGGTCTCATAGTATGGCGTCTAAGAAAGGTGGCGGTTCGTCGAAGAACGGCCGCGACACCGCCGGCAAGCGGCTCGGCGTGAAGAGATACGGTGGCCAGCTGGTCTCGGCCGGCAGCATCATCGTCAGGCAGCGCGGGACGAAGGTCCACCCGGGTCTGAACGTCGGCAAGGGCTCCGACGATACCCTCTTCGCGAAAATCTCCGGCCGGGTGAGCTTCGACAAGTCGCGCGGCAAGAGCGTCGCGAACGTCGTTGAGGTCGCGGAGGCACTGGAGGCTTCGGCCTGAACCCTCTCGCGCCGGGGGGTCCGTAGCCCCGTTGCAGTTCGTCGATGAAGCCCGGTTCGTCGTGCGCGCGGGTGCGGGCGGCGACGGCAGCGTCTCCTTCAACCGCGAGAAGTACAAGCCACGCGGCGGCCCCGACGGCGGACGCGGCGGCGACGGGGGAGCCGTGATCCTGCGCGCCACCGAAGACCTCCAGACGCTGGAGCCACACGCGCACCGGAACGTGATCTCGGCGAAGCGCGGACGTCACGGCTCGGGGAACAACCGCGCCGGCGAGCGGGGCGAGAGCGTGGTCGTCGAGGTCCCGGTCGGGACCCTCGTCCACGACGAGGACGGTCTGCTCGCCGACCTCTCCGAAGACGGACAGGAGCTCGTGGCCGCGAAGGGCGGCGAGGGCGGCCGGGGCAACGCCTCATTCGCCACCTCCACCCGCCAGGCCCCGGCCTTCCGAGAGAGGGGCCTGCCCGGCGAGGAAAAAGAACTGCGCCTGGAGCTGCGCGTCCTCTCGGACGTCGGGCTCGTCGGCCTACCGAACGCCGGTAAGTCCTCGCTGTTGCGCTCTGTGAGCGCCGCGCGGCCGAAGGTCGGGGATTATCCGTTCACGACGCTCTCTCCGGGCCTCGGCGTCGTAGACCACAAGACCTACCGGGAACCCTTCGTCGTCGCGGACATACCCGGCCTGATCCAGGGCGCCAGCGCGGGCCGTGGCCTGGGCAACCGTTTCCTGCGCCACATCGCCCGGGCACGCCTCCTCGTCCTCGTCCTCGACGCCGCCGAGGATCCCGAGGGCTCCGAGGCCACCCTGCGTACCGAGCTTCACGCCGCCGGGCTCGCCGGGAAGCCGTCCGTCGTCGTCCTCAACAAGGTGGACGTCCTCGACGAAGAGCTGCGCGCGTACCTGCGCGAGGCATTCCCCGAAGCCCTGCAGGTCTCGGCGCTGACCGGCGAGGGCGTGGGCGAGCTGCGCGACCTCCTCGAGGAGCGCCTGCGGGAATTGAGCGCACGGGAGATGACCGGGACAGCGGCGGCGAACGGTGGCCGGAAGCACCGCGTTTTCCGGCCGTCGTGGAAGGGGTTGCACGTCGAGAGGGCGGAGGACGGTTCGTACGAGGTTTCGGGCGAGGACGTGGAGCGGTTGGCGCTCAAGACGGATTGGGAGAGCCCGGAGGGCGTCGAGCACTTCCAGCGTTCGCTGGAGAAGTCGGGGGTCGTGGCGGCGCTCAGGAGGGCGGGGGCCGAGCCCGGCGACGAGGTGAGGATCGGCGCGGTGGAGTTCGACTTCCGGTGAGGGCCCCGAAGAGGGTCGGCATCTTCGGCGGGACGTTCGACCCCATCCACCAGGGGCACCTCATCATCGCGGAGCAGGTCGCCGAGGCTCTGGAACTCGCGTGCGTCGTCTTCGTTCCTGGCGGCGTGCCGCCGCACAAGGAGGCACACACCGTCAAGGCGTCCGCCGAAGACCGCTTCGAGATGGTCGAGAGGGCGGTTCGGGGCAACCGGCGCTTCGTGCTGGACCGCGTCGAGGTGGACGCCGGACGGACGATGTACAGCGTCGAGACCGTGCCGCTGGTGAAAGAGAAGCACGAGGGCGACGAGTGGTTCTTTATCAGCGGGGCGGACGAGGTATCGAATCTGCTCTCCTGGAAGCAACCGGACGCGCTGCTCGCGCAGGCGCGCATGGTGGCGGCGACGAGGCCGGGGTACGACGTCTCCAACCTCGACCACCTTGCCGCCGCGTTGAAGAACTTCGACAGGATAGTGCCCGTGGAGTGTACGCGGGTGGACATCTCCTCGACGGGTATTCGCCGGAGGTTGGCCGAGGGCGGGAGCGTCCGGTACCTCGTGCCGGACGGAGTACGAGATCTAATAGCGGACAGGGGGTTGTATGGTGCGGGAAAAAGTGCGGTCGAGCGAGCTTAGGAGGGGAGTTTGAAAAGGATGGTCGTTTCGTGAGGGGCGAGGACTCGGCGGCGCGTGGGAGTCCGCGCGAGGACGAAGGTTTCGTGGGCGAGGTCCGGAGCAGCGGGCAGGAGATCACACGGCACATGGCGGAGACCGCCGCCCGGGCGGCGGCAGGCATGTTCGCCCGGGACGTCGTCGTCATAGACTTGAGGGAGGCCGTCTCCTACACGGACTACTTCGTCGTGGCCAGCGCCGGGACCGACCGGCAGGTCAGGCGCGTCGTGGAGGAGGTCCTGGAGAAGATGAACGAGGCGGGCTTCAGGCCGCGCTCGCGCCGCTACGACGAGGGGTCGGCCTGGATCAGCCTGGACTACCTCGATGTCGTCGTCCACGTCTTCACCGACGAGGCTCGCGACTACTACCGCCTCGAATCCCTCTGGCGCGGCGCGCCGCAAGAACACTGGAAGGAGTAGCAGCCGCAGCTCCGGCCGCTACGTTGACACTCATCCCTCGCGTTCGTATACTCAGCGGGCTTTTGGGGCCGTAGCTCAGTTGGGAGAGCGCCACGCTGGCAGCGTGGAGGTCACGGGTTCGAGCCCCGTCGGCTCCACCCCATCGCAGGGTCCTTGGGGAGCCCCGATTGACGCAACCGGACTTTGAGACCGCGACCACCGGCCGCAAGAGCCACCCGTCGGGTCGTCTGAATTCGCGCAGCCCCTTCGTGCGCTACCGGCCCCAGATCGTGGTCTGCGTCCTCGTCGTTTTGGTGCTCGTGGGCGGCGCTTACTACTCCTCGCGCGCCTCGGAGGCGGTCCCGAAGGTCGTCTACAGCACCTCGCTTGACGAAGCTGTGGCCGAGGCGAACACGCCGCTCCTGGTGGACATCAACACCGCCGACGCCGAGGAACTGGACGAGTTGCCGGAAGTCGGTCCGTCGACCGCCGAGGAGATCATCTCCTACCGCCAAGCCAACGGGTCATTCAGAAGTGTGGACGAGTTGGAGGCTGTACCGGGTATAGGACCCAAGACTCTGGAGAAGATCAAACCCTTTGCAAAGGTTTGAGACGCGAGCCGGGCACGCCACCGGTCAGGCCCCCGCGGGTGATCTCGGCCTCGACCTCTCCCCGCCGGTGCGCCTGGACCTCTGGGCGCTGCTCTTCGCTCTGGGCGTCGTCGCGGGTACCATGGTGGCGCCGCTCGCCGTAGCGTTCCTTCTAGCGAGCTTAGCCGCGTCTGCGATAGTGGCCCTGCGGCAAGGGCTGATCCCTGGAAAGTGGCGGGCAATGGCCCTCTTCTCGCCGCTGTTCGTAGCGGGCGGGATCGGGGTGGCGTTCTTGCACGCTACGGTCCCGGATCCGTTGCGGGATCTGGCGGCGGTCGAGCCGGGGGGGGTCGTCGTGGTCGGGCGCGTGCACTCGCCGCCGGTCCCGACGAGCTACGGCTACCGGGCGGACGTGCGCGTCGAGCACCTGTGGTACGAGGAGAGTGAGGTCTTGCGCGGCGGCGGCGTGCAGGTCTATGGGGGCGACCTGCCGTTCGGCGTCGGGGACCGAGTGCGGGTGGACGGGGAGCTAACGCGGCCCGAGGTCAGTGAGGACGGCTTCGATTACGGGCGCTATTTAGAGACGAAGAACGTCTCGGGGATCTTGTACGCGACGGGGGCGTGGCCGGTGGACGAGGAGCGGGGGGTGGTTGGGAGGATCCACCGCCAGACCGACGTTTCTTTGGGGTATGGCTTGAGGCCCCAAGAGGCGTCGGTGGTGCGGGGGATGGTGCTCGGGGACCAGTCGAGGATACCGGAGGAGCTGGAAGAGGCGTTCAGGAGAAGCGGCATCACGCACGTCCTTGCGATCAGTGGCCAGCATGTGGCGATTCTGGCGGCCATGATCTACTTCGTCCTACGCCTGTTCGCCGTACCTGTGCTCTTCCGCAACCCCACCACGATCGCCCTCGCGTGGCTCTACATCATGATCGCGGGCGCGCCGCCGTCGGCGATTCGGGCCGGCGTCGTGGCGACGTTCGTGCTCGCTGCTCCCCTCTTCGGACGACAGCTCTCCCCCCTGCACTTCATGACCACCATGCTTGCCCTCGTCCTCGCCTGGAACCCCTTGCTCCTCTACAACCCAGGCTTCCAGCTCTCCGTCGCCGCCGTCTTCGGCATCCTGCTGCTGAGAAAACCCTTGCTAGCTCTGGTAAAGAAGACTATCCTGCGCCCCTTCCGGAAGCCCAACGAGATCTTCTCGAACCTCCTCGCCGTTTCACTGGCCGCCCAGGTCGCCACCATGCCCATCATTGCGGTTAGCTTCGGCGAGGTCTCCGCGATCGGGCCCCTAACCAACCTCATCGCCGTGCCGCTCTCCGGCCCGATACTCACTTTGGGGCTTCTCGGAACGCTCGCCGGTAGCATCGCCGCTCCCCTCGCCTACCTCATAAACGCCTGCAACGGGTTCCTCGTTACCGTCCTGACGAAGGTTGCCGAAGCCGCGTCCGCGCTGTCTATCGCCGCCGTCGAGACACCCGGTGCGACTTTATGGCTCGTCGGGCTCTTCTACCTCGGGTGCGTGCCGGCGGCAGTCTCGGGGTGGGCGTTGCCCGAGGAGCGTTGGCCGGGGCTCGCGGCTCTGCTCCTCGTCTGGACCGCCGCCTGGGCTACGCTCGTCGCCGTACTCTAGTAGC
>JADDPV010000066.1 GCA_016781705.1 Rubrobacter sp. | reverse complement strand
GAAGAAGAAGAACGTCGATGCTGTCCAGTGGCGTACCATGGAACCGAGCGAGCGAGAAGCGGCTCGCCTGGCTTTGCACCAAAATTACAATCGACTACAAGAAGAGGTGGTTTGTTCAGAACCGAACTACCACTTCTAGTATCCGACCCCGACTTTTGGTGCAAAGCCGGCCTTGTCTTTGTCTGGGGCGTTCGCGACGCCCTTGACGAGCATGTTCATCGCCTCGTTGCCGACCAGGCAGTTGATGCGGCTGGACACGAACCTCGGGAACTCGTGGACCTCCACCGTCTCCTTGCTCATGCGCTCCGCGACCCGGCGGGTTGTCCCCACTGTCTCGTCGGTCGTCTCGACGCTACGTATGAGCTCCACGAGCTTCAGCTTGTGCGTCGGGTTGAAGAAGTGCATCGCGACGCAGCGATCCGGGCGGTCGTGCCCGCCGCGATCTCCGTCGGGCTCATCGTCGAGGTGTTGGTGGCGAGGATGGTGTGCTCGGGGCGCATCTCGTCCAGCTTGCCGAACAGATCGAGCTTAAGGTCCATCCTCTCCAACACGGCCTCGACCACGAGGTCCGCCCCCGAGGCAGCCTCCTCCAGGTCTTCGGTCGTGGTGATGCGCCCCAGCCCCTCGCGCATCTCTCCCTCGTCGAGCCTGCCCCGCTCGACGGCCTCGCGCATCTCCGCCTCGATGCTCTTCCCGGCGCTCTGCAACGTTTAGACGCTCACCACGTCGTGCAGCCGCACGTCGAAGCCGCCCAAAGCGCCAGCGTGGGCGATGCCACGTCCCATCACCCCCGCCCCGACGACGGCTATCCTCTCGACGCCCATCCCGCTCCTCCCGTCTCGAGCTTACCCGCTACCCCCCACATCTTCGCGCCTTTAGCGCGCGCCCGCCCGGGGCGCGGGAACCCGTTGCTCTACCCGCGCGCCGTCCACTCCAGATGGACGCGCTCGATGCTCCTCGCCTGGCGTCCTTCGGCGTCGAGCTTCACCAGCACGGCCCTGAAGATCACGGCCCCTCGCGTGGCGATCGGGAGCTTCCCCCGCCGCTCGCCCAGGAACAACCCGAGGAAGTCCTCCCGGTCGAAACCAATAACGCTCCCCGCGCGACCCGTCATGCCCACGTCCGTCACGTAGGCCGTCCCGCCCGGCAAGACCCGCGCGTCGGCGGTCGGAACGTGGGTGTGGGTCCCGAGCACCGCCTGCGCCCGTCCCGCGAGGTGGTAGCCCATCGCCTCCTTCTCGCTCGTCGCCTCGGCGTGCATGTCCACCAAGATTAGGTCGGCTCCACTCGCCTCCAGCTCCTCGACCGCCCGCTCCGCCGCCCGGAACGGGGATCGCGGCGCGCCGTCCAGGAACACCCGGCCCAGCGCGTTGGTAACGCCTACCGTAACGCCGTTCGCCTCGAACGTTCCCCGGCCGAACCCCGGCGAGTCCTCACACAGGTTCGCCGGCCGCACCACCCGCGGCTCCCGGTCGAGGAACCCCGTCTCCGCGTCGAAGGCGTGGTTGCCCAGGGTGACGAAGTCGGCGACGGAGAGCAGCGCGGCGGCGCCACTTTCCGTTATACCGCGCCCGCCGGGGGCGGAGTTCTCGCCGTTGACGACGACGGCGTGGAGGCCGAGCCGCTCGCGCAGGTCCGGGACGAGGCCCAGCACGGCCTCGACGCCCGCCTCCCCGATAACGTCACCGACGAAGAGCAACCGGAAGGAGGTCACGGGGCGCCCTCAGCCCCCGTAACCAGGAAGCCGACCTCGCCGGACGCGCCGGTATCGTCCCCCTTCCTGGCGTACAAGTCGAAGGTGTGGAGGCGACCCTCGCCGGTCTCCTCGGACCCCGTGACCCGACCACCGACGGAGAGAACGTCGCCGACCAGGACCATGCCCGAGAAGCGGGCGCGGAAGGTCTTGACGTTGCCGCTCTCGGGGAAGGGGAAGAAGAGGACGCTCATCGTGGCGAGGATCAGCATGCCGTGGGCGATCACGCCGGGGAGGCCGGCGTCTTTCGCGGCCTCGTCCATGGTGTGGATCGGGTCGAAGTCCCCCGAGGCTTCAGCGTACTTTATGAGCTGCAACCGCGTCGCCGGCGTCAATACCCTCTCCTCCAGCTCGTCGCCCGCCGCCTCCCCGGTGGGTACGGTCTCGCCGCTCACGACGCCTCCAACGTCCTTCTGAGGGCCGGCGTGACCCCCCCACGTCCTGCATGGTGAAGCGGCACCCGCCCGCGGGCGCCTCGTTGAAGATTCCACAACCACGAAGCCGAGCAGGCCGCCGCGGCCCTCCTTCTCGTAGTAGTCCTTCAGCTCCGTGTAGCAGTGGACCTCCTCGCCGACGCGCACGGGGCTACCTTCGTACTCGATGCGGTGTTCGCTGTGGAGCATGCCGCCCGCGGGCCAGCCCATGCCCTCGATCTCGCCGTACTCGAAGGCGCGCGGGGCGACGAGTGCCCCGTAGCGGCTCCGTTTGGCGACCGCCTCGTCCACGTACAAGAGGTTCGGGTTGCCGATGGCCTCGGCGAACTTCCTGACGGCGGCGCGCTCGACGACGTCCCAGGCGGGCTCGGAGCGTTTCCCGACGGTGCTCTTCGAGCGTTCGATCTGGTTCACCCGCGCGGTCCTCCGGCGACGTACAGCACCTGCCCGCTCACGAACCCGGCCTCCTCGGAGGCGAAGAACAGGATCGCCGCCGCGATGTCCTCCGGTTTGCCGCTCCTGCCGACGGGTATCGCTTTCACGCGGGCGACGAACTCCTCGAAACCTACGCCCACCCTGACGGTGGTCGCCCGCGTCATCTCCGTCTCGATGAAGCCCGGCGCTACAGCGTTCACCATTATGCCGAAGCACCCGAGCTCGATGGCGAGCGTCTTGGTGACCCCCTGCAATCCCGCCTTGACCGCCGAGTAGTTCGCCTGGCCCCGGTTGCCCAGGGCGGACGACGAGGAGACGTTTACGATCCTGCCGTATCCGCCCTGCACCATATACCGCTGCGCCGCCCGGCTGTACAAAGAAGGCTCCCGTCAGGTGCGCGTCCAGCACCGTCTGCCAGTCCTCGTCGGTCATCTTGTAGATGAGGTTGTTGCATGTCACCCCGGCGTTGTTCACGATCAAGTCGAGTCGCCTGGAGCGCCCCGTCGCCTCCCCCAACACCGCCTCGACCTCTTCCCGGCTCGTCACGTCCAGCCGCGCCCCAAAGACCTCCAGACCCTCGCCGGCCAGCTCTTCCGCCGCGCCCTCGGCGTCCGCCACGTCCGTCAGGCACACGACGGCACCCTCTTCGGCGAAGCGCCGCGCGGTAGCGAGCCCGATGCCGCGGCCCGCCCCCGTCACCAGCACCACCCTCCCGTCGAGCCTGCCCGAAATAGCTACGCCTCCCCTTCGTGCTCGTAGAAGCCCCAGCCCGTCTTCTGGCCCAGGTGCCCGACGCGGACCATCTCCTTCAGTATACGCAGGGGCGTGTAGTACGGGTCGCCGAGCTCGGAGTGGACGTAGGAGATCACGTCCAGCCCGATGAAGTCCCCGAGCTCGAACGGCCCTATCGGGAACCCGAGCCCCTTCTTGACCAACAGGTCTATCTCCTCCTTGCTGGCGACGCCTTCCTCCAACAGTCGTGACGCCTCTATGAGCATCGGCACGAGGCAGCGGTTCGCCACGAACCCCGGCACGTCCTTATTCACGACCACGGGCAGCTTGCCGAACGACTCGATGAGCACCCCCACCCTCTCGACCGTCTCGTCGCTGGTAAGCAAGCCGCGTGGCACCTCGACGGCCTCCCTGACGGGTGGCGGCGTGAAGAAGTGCGTCTCGCAGACCCTGTCGGGCCTTTTCGTGGCGGAGGCGAGGTCGGTGATGGAGATGGAGGAGGTGTTGGTAAGCAGCAGGGCGTCGGGCGGGAGAATCCTATCGAGCGCCGCGAACGCTTCCTTCTTCGGCTCGACCTTCTCGACGATGACCTCTATCGCCGCGTCCGCAGCGGCGATCTCTTGCATGTCCACGGTCCAGTGGATGCGGCCGTAGTGCTCCTCAGCGGCCGGTTCGGAGAAGGCGCTGCGTCTGGCGAAGCGAACGAGGCCATCGCGGACGTAGAGCTGGTCTCGTTCGAGGGCTTCCGCGGAAAGGTCGCAGGCGAAGACGCGGTGTCTGGTCTGGGTAGCGAGTTGGGTGATGACGGCGCCCATCGTGCCGGTTACCAGGACACCTACGATGGTGACGGGGCCGGCCACTAGAGGCTGTCCGAGCGGGTGAGGGCGGCGTGCTTCACGAGTCCACACACCCTCCCTTCAAAGGAGGCGAAGCGTTCATCTTTCGTCTGGCCCTTTTGCCAGCGCGCGTAGATCTGCTGCACGATCGCCGCGAGCCTGAAGTACCCAAACGCCAGGTAGAAGCGCACGTTCGAGACATCACGTCTGCTACGCTCGGCGTACAGGTCCACGAACTCGCTTCTCGTCAGGAAACCTGGCTTGGAGCCGACGACGGTCGGCAGGACCTCCTTGAGGTCCTCGGGGTCGTCCGGTTCGATCCAATAGGAAAGGGAGGCTCCGAGGTCGACCAAAGGGTCACCTATGGTCGTCATCTCCCAATCGAGTACGGCTCGCACCTCGGTCAGGTTGTCGGGATCGAGGATGAGGTTGTACAGCTTGTAGTCGTTGTGAACGATGGTGGGCGCGGGGCTCTCGGGGACGTTCTCGGAGAGCCACCGCGTCAAGGGCTCGACCTCCGCTATGCCCTGCACGTCCTCGGTCATGGCCTTATCGTAGCGCCCGATTCAACCCTTCACCTGACCCCCGAGGAACCCCTCCGGTTTCCCCAAATCCTCCAACCCCGCCTCATGTAGGTCCACCGCGTGCAGCCGCACCAGCGTCTCCACCACCGTCTCCGAGAGCGAGCGGCACAGCTCCTCGAAGGGCTCTATCCCCTCGGGGAAGGTGTCGTCTATCACGAGGCCCTCGCGACGCTCCATCACGTAGAACGGCGCGCCGATGACCGACTCGTCGTCGGTGAAGAAGTAGGGCCGTCGCGCACGATCAGCCTCTGGCCGTGGCCCAACTCCTCTAGGTACAGGCCGCCACCAGGCCGCCTACGGCGCCGGTCGCGCCGGAGACCGCGAACGCGACCCACCGGACTTCGTCCCCGGGTCTCACTCTTCCTCTTGGGGGGATCCACACCCCTCTATCAGTCCTCCGCCGCCGACGCGGGCCTGGTAGACGGCCGCCTCCTGGGCCGAGAAGAGTGGCTCGCCGGCGGCGTGTTCTGTATCGGGCTGCCCCCCCTCCTTCACGTACAGCGTCCACGGCCCGATCTCTTCGCGCTGGTAGTGCGCCGTCAGCCACTCGTGGAGCATCGGGGCATAGTGGCCGCTGGTCTGTCCCAGCGCGATCACATCCGGGTCGTAGGCCCTCAGGTCGCGGAGCCAGCCCTCGAACCCGCCGGGGGTCTGGACGGCGATCTGGCAATCTATCCCCCGCACCACGAAGGCGTAGGGGTTGGGGTTGGTCTTGTGCAGCAGCACCAGGAGCTGCGGCGCCCCTATGGACACCACCTTCGCGTCCTCTCCGAACCGCTCTTTTATCTCGTCGGCGGCCTGCACCTGATACTCGAGATCGTTGGGTCCCGGCGCGCGCTCCTCGGTGTCCAGCGAGCTCACCCCCGCCGCCGGGTCCACCACCACCAGCGAGCCGACCACAGCCACCGCGGTGAGCACAGCGCACAACCCTCCGGTAAGCGCCACGCGCACACCACCCCCCGTCCCCTCCACGCGCCCGACGAGGAAGCTCAAGAACCCGCCGAACCCCACGGCCACGTAGGGGATAAAGACGTAGAAGTCCGGGTAGCCCTGAAAGTCCACGAAAGACCACAGCACCGGGAACGGCAGGGAGAGGAAGACCGGGGCGAACGCGCCCCCGGTAGCGGCGTCCCTCCAAGAACCGCGCGACGGCCTCCCGAAGAGGTGCAAACAGACCAGCGCGACGAGCCCGATCACCGCGGAGGCCAGCATCGCCCCGACGGCGATGGGCACCAGGACCGTGCTGTACCCCTGAAAGACTGCCTTCAAAGGCCCGAAGAACTCGGCGGTGGTGAGGAGCTGCTCCCGCGTCAGGAACCTGGCGTTGAACAGGATGCTCCCGCGCACCATCTCGTCCAGGGCGCCGTGCAGGTAGAAGTATGCGCCCGTGACGGCCACGGGCAACCCGCTCCCCGCCACGACGCGGGAAACGGCCGGGAGCTTCGGACCCTCCCTCTGAGCCGCGGCGAGGAACAGGGTCACGAGCACGAAAACGGCCATCGGCTGCCACACGAGGAAGGCCAGGGAGCCGCACAGACCGGCCAGGAACCAACGCTTCTGGCTGGCGAAGAGGAGACACAAGACCTCGAAGAGGACCATCGGCGTCTTCGCCTCCGGCGCGGAGACGGCGTACCTCGCGAAGCCGAAGAGGCCGAGGAAGGTGAGGGCGGCGAAGAGGCCGGCCCGCTGAGACCTGAAGAGGCTGGCGCCCAGGAGATACGTAGCGACCACGGCGAGGCACCCGATCACGAAGAACAGCGCCCGCACGGTGACGATGTCGACGGTGCTGAAGAACCCGGAGAGCGCGACCCCCACGCCGACGAGCATGGGGGCCAGAGGCCCCTTGTGGTCGAAGATGCTCACGTAGGGGGGGATGCCCTCTGCCATCTGCTGGCCGCTGTAGAGGTAGATGGCGTTGTCACGGGAGAGGGCGCCCTCGAAGCCGTGCTGGAAATACACGGCCGCGGCGAGGGCGAAGATCAGGGCGAGAGCGCCCACCCGCCGCACGAGGCGCGGTGCTTCCCCAGACCTTTCCAGCTCTCTTCCTTCCATACTCCGACAACTCCTCCGCTTGCAGGTTCTCTACCCAGCTCCGAAGCCCGGATCGCACGGCCGGGCTTGCCGCCAGGCGACGCGTGAAGCCGGTATTTTAGTCGCCTGCGCGCTCGAAGGCTAACGGAACGTTAACGCGAAGCACCGCGGGGCTCGCGCCCCGGGGGAAATAGCTCGTAGAGCGCGCTGCCAGTCCCGCCCACCCGGACCGCCTCGAATCCGGCCTCCTCGAAGAAGCGCAGGCCGGCCTCGTCGGGGTCGAGCGCGTTCGGGTCGAGCACGTACACGGGACCGCTCCTGGCGGCCTCCCTCGCGGCGGCGACGCCGGTGGTGTCGTCGAGGTCGTAGCGGGCGTCGGCCTCGGGGCGGTTCAAGGGGTCGGGCCAGACGATGTCGTCGAACCGGATCCAGGAAGTCTTAAAGGTGTCCACCAGCGTTATATCCCGCCTGCGTCCCTCCACCAAGACCATGTACCATAGCGGACTTCGATGGTGCAGAACGGTCGCGCCCGGCGCGGCGTTCTCCGCCACCGCCTCGACGAGCTGGCGCCCTCTGTAGTCCTCGCTCCGGTCCACCTTCTCGTAGGTCTGCCAGAGCCCCATCAGGGGCGCGGCGAGCAAGAAGAGCGCCGAGAGCACGACCGGGGGGGATCTCTTTGGGAACGTAGTGGACCTTTGCGCCGCGTCTTCCGCCCACCGCAGCACGACGCCCACGCCGACCGCCACCCAGAGCGCGAAGACCAGGTAAGCGGGGATGATGAACACGTAGAAGTCCTTGACGCCGTCGGTGAGGGCGTGCAGGAGCCAGCCGAGGGCGAGCGCGCCGGAGAACAGCGCCGCCGCGCGATCCGCGCGGGCGAGATGATAGATGCCCAACGCCCCGACCAGCACGAGCAAGGCGGGGAACTGCCCGGAGAGGTGCTCGGCGGAGGTCGCCAGGCGGGCGAGCAACTCCTCGCGCCAAGGGTCCGACGCCGCTTCGGATGCGGCCTCTCCCGGAGGCTCGACGTCGGTGAGGAGCTTGAGCAGGTAGCTGCTCGCCGTCACCAGCAGCAGGAAACGCCCCGGGCTGGAAGGGTCGGCCTCGTTGAGCGGCGTCTCCATCAGGGCGCGGACGGGCAGGTAGAGGTACGGTGAGAGACCGGTCACGAACAGTGCGCCGCCCTTCAGGAGGAGCCTCCGATCGCGCAGCTTGCGCCGCTCGACCAGGAAAACGAACAGGAGCCCGGCCGGCACGAGCAGGCCGCTGGTGAGGTGGTGGGTCAGCGAGAGGCCCGCGAGGAACGCCGCCAGGAGCAGGTAACGGTCCCGGCCGGTGTCCCGCCAGGCGAGCAGCGCGAGCACGACGAGCGCGACGAACAGCGCGTTCAGCGTGTACACCTCGGCGAGCGTCGCCTGGCTCCAGAAGGTCCAGCTCAACCCGAACGCCAGGGAGCCGGCCGCCGCGGCCACCGCCCGCCCGCTCAGCCGGAGCCCGATCAGGTACACCACAAACACCGCCGCCGCGGCGTAGACCGCGGAGGCGAGGTTGACGCGGTAGGCCACGTCGCCGAAGGGCAGGTACGTGAAAAGGTGCGTCAGCATCATGTAGGTCGGGTAGCCGGAGGGGTGCCCGATGCCCAAGACGTAAGCCTCGGCCTGCAGCATCGCGGGGTCGTACATGGTCGGGTCCTCATAGTAGAGGACCGTCGGGGCGAGGGTCACGAGGTACAGCGCGAACGAGAAGAGTGCGACCCCGACCCCCGGGAGGAGGAGCGCCGCGCCCGGTCTCCGGCGGGTCGTCCGACGGGATGCCCTGTCCGGCTTCGCCACACCGCCCGCCTCTTTCAGGTAGCGCGAGCCCATGCGGCGGCGCTACCAGCTACCCGGTTGGCCGCCCCCGATCGCTGAGCGCGCGACCGAGCCGTTCTCGAAGGCGTAGATAAAGACCTTGCCGCTGGCGCTCGTCGTCTCCAGCCGGTAGCCCGTCTCGCCGAGGTCGCTCACGTACACCTTGCCGACCCCGCCCCTCCCCCAACCGATGGGGGCGACGCCGTCCCTCCACTGCACGGCGGGCTCGGTCTGCGCCATCTCGGCGGCGTCGCAGGCGGCGTAGGAGCCGCCCCCCTCCAGCGAGGCACACGATCTCATCCGGGGCACGGCGTTGACCAGGAGCTCCTTCGCGTTCGCGTCCTGCCCCGTGGCCCCCTTGCTGAGCACGACCGGGGCCGCTATTCCCGCCAGGACCAGCGCAGCGATCAGGCCGGCCACCAGCCCCGCGGGCACCGACCGCCACCCGATCCCCTTCGCCTCCCCCCCTATGTGTCCCGCCTCTCTCGCGCCTTCCGCCAAGCAAACGCCTCCCGGATCTCACTTCTCCGAACCGCCAGCGCGGAGAATATAGCAACTCTCGCGAAAACCGTACCCTGAGAAGCGTGTCCGAAGGCTGCACCAGAAGGCTCCGGAGGATTGCGCAACACGCGCGGTTGGTAAAGATGCCGACACCAAACAGGACACGGGGAGGTTTGCGGTGGAGAATGATCTGTATCTGCCGGTGGTCGGAGAAGCCGCCGGGGGTGAAGGGGCGGAGGAGTTCGGGCGCGGTTCGATCTTCTTCGTCGGCAACGCGACCGTGGTGATCCGGTACGCAGGCTTCACCATCCTGACCGACCCGAACTTCCTGCACGCCGGCGACCACGTTCACCTCGGCTACGGCCTCCGCTCCAGGCGCCTCAAAGACCCGGCGGTCGAGATAGAAGACCTCCCGCCCCTGGACTTGGTCGTCCTCTCCCACCTGCACGGCGACCACTTCGACCGCGTCGCCGAACAGAAGCTCGACAAACGCCTCCCTATCGTCACCACCCCGCACGCGGCCCGCTACCTCGAAGGCAAGGGCTTCCGCCCGCCCGTCGCCCTGAAGACCTGGGAGTCCGTCGCCGTCCGCAAGGGCGAGGGGCGGCTGCGCGTCACCGCCATGCCCGGCACGCACGGCCCGGGATTTCTGGGCAAGGTCCTCCCGCCCGTGATGGGGAGCATGCTGGAGTTCGGCAGCGCCGGCGACGATGGCGCCCGGCTGCGACTGTACATCACCGGCGACACGCTGGTACACGAGCGGCTGCGCGCGATCCCGGAACGCTACCCCGAGATAGACCTCGCCCTGATGCACCTCGGGGGGACCAGGATACTCGGCATCTACGTCACGATGGACGCGAAACAGGGCGTCGAGGCGCTACGAATAGCGAACCCGCGCACCGCTCTCCCCATCCACTACGACGACTACGAAGTGATGAAATCCCCGCTAGAGGATTTCAAGAAGGCCGTCGCCGAGGCCGGCCTCGAAGACCGGGTACGCTACCTCGTCCGCGGCGAGGCCTACGAGTTCGACGTGGTGGCGGGGTTCGGGCGGTAGCCTGGGCTACTCGCCAGCGTTCGACGTCTTCTCGCCCTCGTTCTTGCCCTCGGGGATGTGCTCCTCGATGACCTGGTTCATCTCCGCACCCAGCAGCAAGATGAACGCCGTGTAGTAGAGATAGAGCATGAGGATCGCCACACCCGCCAAAGCTCCGTAGGACTCCTGCAGGGAGGTCTGTCCGACGTTGTTGACGTAGAACGAGAAGAGGAGCGAGAAGAGGAGCCACAGGACGACGGCGATGATGGAGCCGGGACTCACCCACTTGAAGCGTTGCTCGACATCGGGGGCAAAGTAGTAGACGAGAGCGAAGGCGAACAGGACGAAGAGAATGAGGACGGGCCACTGCACGACGCTCCAGACGATCTGGAAGACCGAACCCAGCCCCACGGCGTCGGCGACGGCGCCGCCTATCTCGGGTCCGAAGACGACGAGTACGAGCGCGGTGAGCAGCAACGCCGCCACGCCCAAAGAGAGCAGGATCGAGATAGCGTACTGCTTCCAGGCCGGACGCGCCTCCTCGACCTCGTACATAACGTTCATCGCCTCCATCACCGAGCGGAACGCCCCCGAAACACCCCACAGGGCGAAGAGGACCGAGACGACCGCGCCCGCCGTGAACGCGCTCTCGGCCTTGTTGTTGGCGATACCCACGAGCTGATCCTCGACGAAGCTGGCCGCGTCTTGCGGCAGCACGGCGCCCGCCCGGTCGAGCAGAGACCCCAGCAGGTCCGGCGCCCCGAAGACGCCGAGTAGCGAGAGCAGGAAGACGAAGAACGGGAAGAGCGCGAAGAGCCCCTTGTAGGTGAGGTTCCCCGCGAACGCCGCCAGGTGATCCTCACCCGCCTCCTTGAACGTCCTCTTCAACAGCTCGACGAGCCCGAGGTTTCGGGTGAGCGGCACCTCGACCTCGTTGCCGGTCTCTTCCACCTTCCTGACGAGCCTGATGCCCGGTATCTTCATCTCTCCCTGCCTCCCGCCGGGACGCCTGCTGCTACCGACACGCTTCGCGAAGCGCCTCGCGAAACGTTGCAGAGCGTTATACCAGGGAACGCGGGGTAAGATGCCGCGTGGCTCGCTACCTGGAGAAGGGGCGAGGCCTTATGAATGAACGCACGGGACCTTTTTGGAGGTGTAGCGGTTGGCGCGGGCGAGTGTCCTGATCCCCACTTACGAGCGCCGGGAGGCCCTGGTGATGACGCTCTCCGGGGTGGCGGTGCAGACGCTCCCGGACCTCCAGGTCGTCGTGGCGAGCCAGGGCGACCACCGGGCGGAAGACTCACCGGCGGCGCGCGCCGTCGGGCGCGTGATCGAGGCGCGCGGCGGCTCCGTCGAGTGGCGCCACCGAGAAAGGGAACGCGGCATCGCAGAGCAACGCCACTTCCTCCTCGGCCGTGCGACCTCCGACGCCGCCCTCTTCCTGGACGACGACGTTCTTATGGAACCTTTCGTCGTCGAGCGCCTCCTCTCGGTGCTAGAGCGCGAGCGCTGCGGCTTCGTCGGGGCCTTCCCGGCCGGCCTCACCTTCGTCGGCGACGTGAGGCCCGAGCAGCAACGCGTGGAGTTGTGGGAGGGATCGGTCGAGCCCGAGGTCGTCGAGGTAGAGGGACGAAACTGGGATCGGTGGCAGCTCCACCGCGCGGCGAACCTCCACCACCTCGCGAGGAAGCTCGACCTCCCGTCCGAGGGATTCTTGCGCTACAAGGTGGCCTGGGTCGGCTCGTGCGTCCTCTACGACCGGGAAAAGCTGCTCTCGGTCGGCGGGTTCTCGTTCTGGGACCGCCTGCCGCGCTACCACACCGGCGAGGACGTCGTCGTCCAGAATCTCCTGCTGCGGCGCTTCGGCGGGTGCGGCGTCGTCCCGGCGGGCACGTACCACGCCGAGGTCGAGACGACCACCTTCCCGCCCGGGGGCAAGGTGGACGCCGACGCCCTCGACCTCCTCCCCGAACTCATCGAGCGTCACGCGCCGGGCAACGCGGGACCCAGGTAGGCACCCTTGCCCACCGTTTCTTTTGCTCCTATCGTGCGCGTGCCAGGGTTCTTGCGAAGCGCGCGAAAGGAGCCCATCCGTTGACGAAGGCACCGGCGTTCCGGGCGACGCCGTCGCCGAAGCGGCGGCGAGGCTACCAGACCCGGAAGAGAGCCCGCTGCGCTTCACGGCGTTGCTCGAGCGCGGAAGCCTCCTGGTGAAGATTTACGCTCCACGGCGTTGCGACCCGCAGACCCCGCACGAGCAAGACGAACTGTACGTTGTCGTCTCGGGGAGCGGCGAGTTCGTCAACGGCGACGAGCGCCACACGTTCGGACCGGGCGACGTGCTGTTCGTGCCCGCCGGCGTGCCGCACCGCTTCGAGGACTTCACGGGCGATTTCCAGACGTGGGTCATCTTCCACGGCCCCGAAGGCGGCGAACGATCCGGATAGATCGCTCGTCGCTCCCGCGCCCCGTCGTGGGTTAGACTAGGTCCTCCGGAAGGGATGCGATCCACGGCGGCGCGAGGAGGCGTTGGGATGTCGAGCGCAGCGAGCACCGGACGGTTTTCGTGCGAGCCCTGATCCCGGGCCTTACCCCGCTCGCGGCGCTCGGAGCCGGAGCCCTCGCCGGCGCCGGCGGCGGAGCGCCCGGTGAGCCACCCGAGGAGTTGACCGAGGCGGGATCCTCTCCCGCCTTACCACCGCCCCGGAAGAATCGCCCCCTTTCCGCGCCACCTTCTCCGTCGATCAGGCGCTCGTCCCCGAGGGCCTGATCGGGGCCTCCGAGGGCGACGACGCGGGCGGCTCCGGCCCGAAGACCTCCCGCGTCTGGTACGCGGCGGCCCCCATAGGCTTCGCGCCGAATGCAGGGCGCGAACGGCGATAAGGTCCTCATCAGGGACGGGAACGAGGTCTCGGCTTACGACGGCGCGACGAATATGCTCAGGACCGGCGAGAGACCGCCAGAGGCAGACGGGCCGCCAGAGGCAGAGGTCGCAAGCTCGGAGGAGATCGACGGTCTCCTGGCGGAGATCACGCCGACAATCAGGCTCGCCGCCGGCGCCCCGGTCGAGGCCGCCGGGCGCTGGGCCTACCACTCACCCTGAAACCCAAAGACAGGGACCAGACCCTCGTCGAGAGGGCCGAGACGCTCGTGGACGCCGAGACCTTCGTCCCGCTCCGCTTCGAGCTCTACGCCGAAGGCGTCCCCGAACCCGTGGTCCGCTACGAGGCCCGGGACTTCGAGGTCGGTCCCGTCACGGAGGAGCGCTTTGAGCTCGCGCCGCCCCCGGGCGCGACGGTCGAAACGCTGGATCCTGAAGGCGGCGGGCAACCCGACGGACGAACCGACGAGGACCACGAAGCAGCCGAGCCTCGCGTCGCCGCTTCGGTCGAGGAGGCCGCCGAGCTGGCAGGCTTCCTGGTTAGAGGCCTCCTCGCCGACGCCCCGGGTGGGCGGAGGCTTGAGAAGATCCGGGTAATCGGGGACGGCGCCGTCCTCCGGTACGGCTCGGTCTGGGGATTGTGGACCTCACCGAGAAGCCGACCGAAGCGGCGAAGCCCGCGAACCCCGGGAAGACGAGGGCAGAGGCGAAGGCTGGGAAGAAGGTTTGCGGGTCCCGACGGTGGGCCTCGGGGGCGGGGTCGAGGCTCGCGAGGTCTCGACGCCGGTCGGCACGATCCTCACTTTCAGCGTGAACGGAGTCTCGTACACGCTCGCGGGGAGCGTGTCGGCCGCGGAGCTGGAGGCGGCGGCACGCAGCCTCGTCCGCTAGACGGCCCGTGCCGGGACCCGAGGCGGACGCCTCCCGGTCCTAGAGGTCCGGGGGCTTACCAAGAGGTTCGGGTCGTTCGTCGCGGTCGAGTCTTTGAGCTTCGAGGTGCGGCGGGGGGACGTGTACGGCTTTCTTGGCCCCAACGGCAGCGGAAAAAACACCACCATCCAGGCTATCCTGGGCCTCGTCGAGCCTACGGAAGGCGAGGTGCGGCTGCTCGGCCGGCCCGCCAGAGGCCCCGCGGGGCGCGAGGGCGTCGCCGGCTTCGTGGACGCTCCGGGCTTCTACGGTTACCTCTCCGCCCGCGACAACCTCAAGCTCCTCGCCGCCAACAAACGCAAAGGGCAACCACCCATCAAGCAGGTTCTGGAGACGGTCGGGCTTCTGGGGAGGGAGCGCGACAAGGTAAATACGTACTCGACGGGGATGAAGCAGCGGCTGGCGATAGCGGCGGCGCTGATGCGCGAGCCGGAGGTCCTGATCCTGGACGAGCCAACCAACGGCCTGGACCCGGGCGGGATGCGCGACGTGCGCTCCCTCATCGATCGCCTGAACGAGGACGGGTTGACGGTCTTCCTCTCCAGCCACCTCCTCGCCGAGGTCGAACAACTGGCAACCGGGTCGCCGTGATCGGGCACGGCCGCCTCCTCGCCGAAGGCTCCCTCGAAGAGGTAGTCCGAACGCGAGACGGGCACAGGAGCTACCGCCTCTTCGTAGACGACGCGAAACGTGCGCTGGGCATCCTGGGAAGCGTCCCGACCGCCGAATCGGCGAACCTGGCGGTCGACGTTGGAAGAATGGACGGGCTCGGCGGCGCAGAGATAATGCTCTCGGTCGGGCCGGAGGGGGTCGGGCCGGCGGTGCGCACGCTCGTGGGTGGGGGCGTCGAGGTCCTGGCGCTCGTGCCGGCGCGCCCGAGCCTGGAAGACCTCTTCCTGGAACTCACGGAGGGGGAACGTTGACCCGGTGGGAGCTCTACGAGCTCCTCAGGCACCGCCGAACCCTCTTCGCGCTCAGCGCCACGGCGCTCGTCTCCATCCTCTTCGTCGCGGCCCTGGAGATAACCCGCCGCGGCCCCGACCCAGGCGAGGCCCCGTTCGCCACCCAACTCCTCGACAACGGGCTCGTCGTCCCGCTGGTCACCCTCGCCTCCGCCACGTTCGTCCTCCTCCCCCTCGTCGTGGCGTTCGTCGTCGGAGACGCGATCGCGGGCGAAGTCTCGGCCGGCACCCTGAAGACCGTCCTCGCTCGCTCCGTGGACCGTACGGAGCTTTTCTTCTGCAAAGCCGCGGCCGTCGGCCTCTACTGCGTGGCCGCCCCGGCCATCCTCGCGGCCGTGGGCCTCCTCGCGGGCTACCTCGCGGGCGGCTTCGCCCCGCTGGCAGGCCCGGGTGGCGCCCCCATAAGCGTCGGGCGCGGCGTGGCGCTCGTGTGGGGCGGCGCGGGCCTCGTCTCCATCCCCTGATGACGCTCGCCGCCTTCGCCATCCTCCTCTCCGCCGCGACCCACAACTCCCTGGGCTCGGGAGTAGGCACCGTGGTCCTCGTCCTGCTCCTCCGGCTCACCTCGGGCCTCGGCCTCGCCGGCCCCCTCGACCCCTACCTCCTCACCAACCAGTTCGAGGCCTGGCTCAACCTCGCCCGCGACCCCATAGCCTGGGAGCCGATCGTCCGCTCCCTCCTCGTGAGCCTCCTCTGGGGTGCGGCCTCCCTCGCCGCCGCCTGGCCCCTCTTCGTCCGCCGCGACGGGCTCTCTTAGCCCGTCGGCATTTCAGCTTGCCAGCGGGTCAGCAGGCCGGCGCCGCGCGGATCGGCCCTCCAATAAACGACCGCAGAAAATTTCGAAGAGCGCTTGACGGCTTTAGTTAGTAACTATACACTAATAAATATAGGGACCGGATCGAACAAGAAGGTTGGCAGGGTCCGCAAGACGGCGGAGGAGCGGCGCGAGGAGATCCTCGAGGCTGCCGTCGCCGAGTTCGCCGCCGGGGGCCTGCGCGGGGCCTCGGTCGAGGACATAGCGGGGGCGGCGGGCGTCTCCCAGCCCTACGTGTACAGGCTCTTCGGCACCAAGAAGGACCTCTTCCTGGCCGCCATGAGGCGCGTGCGCGGACGCGTCCGGGAGGCCTTTCGCCGGGCGGCCGAGGCCGACCCCGAGAACGCCCTCCAGGCCATGGGCCGCTCCTACGACCGCTCGCTCTTAGGGCGAAAGGAGAGGCTGATGCTGCTGCAGGGCTTCGCCGCCTCCGACGATCCGGAGGTGCGAGAGGCGGTCGGGGAGGGCTACGCCGAGCTCTGGCGCTTCGTGGAACAGACCACCGGCGCCGGAGAGGAGCAGGTCCGCAACTTCTTCGCGGCGGGGATGCTCCTGACGGTGGACGCGGCAATCGGGCTGACGGAGAGGCTGGGGAAGGAGGGGCGACCAGAGGAGCATAAGGGCACGCATATCTAGGGGAGATATCTTTGCCCCTATTTATTAGTGATTGATCAGTAGTAACAGAGACAAAGAAGGGGAATCGCAGCATGCGCCACGGGCGACCGAAGGAGGTAGCT
>JADDPV010000011.1 GCA_016781705.1 Rubrobacter sp. | reverse complement strand
TTTGAAAAACATTCTAGTTAAATGATTGTGTAATGAAGAGAAATTCTTACTCGAGTACCCGAGGCCGGGCGACAATGATCGCCTCGTAGACTCTCCGGACGTCCGGTACAAGCTCGAAACTCGGGCTGTGGTTCCGGTAACCTGCTCAGGAGGCATTGCCCTACCAGGAGCAGGAGGCTCGGCTCCGAGCGGTTATGGTGTCGCTACCGTCGGGCGCTCGTTGACGGGCCGTTGTTCAGGATCTGCGGGTCGCGGGACTTCACGTCCCCGCCGGGCAGACTGGACGTGACGAAGCGCAGCGGTCGCTCACACCGTAGAACGTCCTGACGCGCTGCCAGGGGTCCCCGAAGAAGCGGTTGAGGATCGCGTACAGTCCGACGGGGACGAAGGGAACGCCCCGCAGGAGCGAAGGAGAGAAGTGCTCCTGGCGAGACGGCCGTCACCTCCCAGAAGGACGTGAACCCTCCCCAGAGAAACTTTAGCGGAGGCAGGCGAGCGTGTCCGACACCATCAAGGCCGCGTTGGCGGTGATGTCACCGGAGGGGATGACCCGCGCGAAGGGTTGCGCGGCATTCGGCGAGACGCCGGGTCCAGGAGACCAACGCCTCAAACGGTTCGTCCTGGCTCTCCGGCGGCATCCCAGGGGCCAGTCACATAGGCGGGGGCCAGTCGTCCCTCGCGTACCGGGCGACGACGACCGTCCAGTCCCGTTTCTCCCCCTCCAGCGGACGCCCGAGGGCACCCGGACGGGATTCTATGGTGGACAGCGCGGGGCTCATCCCGCCGAGCTCCCTGGCGCTCCGGCCCCAACGAACGCGGCCCCACCAGCGGCGAAGACTGGCTCCGCCGGTGAGATCAGACGCACTTCGCCGCCCGGGTAACGGGCGCCCGCGAGGCTTACCGCCCTCTGCACGCTGCTCGCCCTCGCCGACACCCGGAAGCGGGCGGCGCCGGTGCGGACTTCGAGCTTTACCTGGACCATCTTGGCCTCCTTTTCTCCCGGTGATCCGGGCTCTCTCGGCCCCTTGTGAGGACCATTGCTATTCGGGCCCTGCCCACGACACCCCAGAGTAGCCGCTCTTTCCGGCGCTCGCGAAGGTATTCCTCGTTCGTGGCGCGAAGACCACCGCTGTGTGAACGTGGTCCGCGTTCGGACCCGCCATCTGGGTGGCTGTGAGGTCGGAGCTCCGGCCCTGGTCCAGGAGCTCCAGGCCCACGTACCTGTCGAAGATCTCCTCCAACCTCTCGTCTTCTATCATTTGCCCTACCCCTTTCGTTGTCCTGTCTCGCTACTAACGTATCCTGCTTGTTCGCGGATCACAATGGGACTTTTGTTCCAGGTGTGGCCGGGACACCTGTCCCGGTTCGCAACGGAAAGGTGATACGAAGCTCGTCGTGAGAGCGCCGCGGAGAGCGCCTCGGCTACCGGAGCCCTGTGGCCTCCAGCAGCTCCTCCAGGGTGGTGCGCCCCTCGTAGAGGGTGGTGCCCACGACCGCCCCGAGGACGCCCGGCACGGAGGAGAGTGCGGCGATGTCATGCGGGCCGCGCACGCCGCCGCTGGCGATGGTGGGGACGATGCCTGCGACCGCGGCGGTCGACTCGAGGGCCGCGCCCGCGTCCATGCCGTCGCGGGCGACGTCGGTGTAGAGGACGGAGGCTATCCCATCCTTCACCAACTCCTGGGCGAGCTCCATGACGTTCAGGCCGCTAGCCTCGCGCCAGCCGTGGGTCGCCACGATCCCGCCGCGTGCGTCCACGGCGACCACGAGCGCCTCCCCCAGAGCCTCGACGGCCCGCAGCCGGAAGGCCCGGTCGAGCACCGCGGCCGTCCCCGCGACGACCCGCGCCGCCCCCGCGCCCCTCACGGCCAGCAGGTCCTCGAGCGTCCTCACGCCGCCCCCGACCTGCAGGGGGACACTCACGGAGGCGGCCATGCGAGAGACGAGATCCAGTTGGATCGGCCGACCCTCCCCCGCGCCGTCGAGGTCCACGACGTGTATCGCCCGGGCGCCCCGGCGCTCCCACTCCCGCGCGCGCCCCACGGGGTCCGCGTCGTAGACCTTCTCGCGCCCGAAGTCCCCCTGCTTGAGGCGGACGCACCTGCCGCCCCGCAGGTCTATCGCCGGGTAGACGGTGAAACCGGGGGTGCCACCAGGCGCAGCGCCCGTCAAAGGCCCCGCGCCCAGAGGAGGAAGTTCTCGTAGAGCCGCAGCCCGGCGCGACTGCTCTTCTCGGGGTGAAACTGGACGGCGCAGAGGTTCTCACGCCCGGCCGCCGCGCAGAACCGCACGCCGTACTCCGACTCGCCGAGCAAATCCGAAGGCTCCTCGGGTTCCGGGTAGTACGAGTGGACGAAGTAGAACGCCTCGCCGTCCAGCCCGTTCAAGACAGGGTGTTCTCGGGTCACCGAGAGTTCGTTCCAGCCCATGTGCGGCACCTTCAGGCCGTTCCCCTCGAAGCGTGCGACCGTGCCGGGCAGGATGCCGAGCCCCGCGACGCCCGGTGACTCCTCCGACGCCTCGAAGAAGACCTGCAACGCCACGCACACCCCCAGGAACGGCTTGCCGCTCCGGTAGACCTCCAGGCACGCCTGGTCCATCCCCCGCTCCCGGAGCTTGCGCACGCAGTCACCGAAAGCCCCGACCCCCGGCAACACCACCGCGTCCGCCGAGAAGACACGCTCCGGGTCGGGCGTCAGGTCGACACGCGCCCCGGCCTTCTCCAGCGCCCGCGTCACGGAGAGCGTGTTCCCTGCGTCGTAATCAACCACCGCGACGTTCAGCGGATCAGGCATCGGCCCGCTCCTTGAGTTGTGAGTAGCATCCTTCTCGGTGCCCTCAAAGGAGCGCAACGGTTGTTCAATCCACCACTCCTTTTGTCGAGGCCGTGCCGCTGCTCCTCAGGGCGACGCCTTCCCGCAACGCGACGGCGAGGGCCTTCACGCCGGACTCAACCTTGTGGTGGGCGTTCTCGCCGTAGTGACAGTTGAGGTGCAGGGTGAAGCGGCCGTACTGGGTGAAGGCGCGCAGGAACTCGGGGAAGAGCTCGACGTCGAAGCGCCCGATCTTCTCGGGCATCGGCCCGAGGTTGCAGGTGAGGTGCGAGCGTCCCCCGAGGTCCACGACGGCTGTGCTGAGGGCCTCGATGAGCGGCGCCGAGGCGTCGGCGAAGCGGACTATGGCGGTCCTGTCGCCCAGGGCCTCGTCGAGGGCGCGCCCGAGCACGAGCCCCGCGTCCTCGACGGTGTGGTGGTCGTCCACCCACGTGTCGCCCTCGGCCTCGACCTGCAGGTCCATCCCAGAGTGGTGGGCGAGAAGGTGGAGCAGATGGTCGAAGAAGCCGACGCCGGTGGCGACCTCCGCCCTCCCCTCTCCGTCGAGGGTGAGGCGCACCCGCACGCGCGTCTCGCCCGTCTCCCTGGTGAACTCTCCCGTGCGCGACATCGCTGCTCAGAGCTCCTTGATGAAATGGTAGGAGGAGATCCTCATCCCCTCCCGAAAGTAGAACCGGTGCGCCCCTTCGCGCTGCACGCCGGAGTCCAGGTGCAGCTGCCCGCAACCGCTCCTCCTTGCCTCGTCGGCGAGCCAGTCGAGCATGAGCTTGCCGTGACCCCCGGAGCGCGTGTGTTCGTCGGTGACGAGGTCGTCCACGTAGAGGTGCTTTCCGGTGTAGAGGAAGTCCCGGACCCTGAACCCCGCGACGCACCGCACCCGGCCATCGTCCAGGACGGCGGCGAGCCGGTAGCCCTCCCCGCGCATCCGCCCTACTCGCTCTACGTAGCCCTCCTCTTCGAGGTGCGGCCTGAGCTGGCGCATCACGGGGTAGGTCGCGGCCACCTCTTCGTCGGAGACTATCTCCCTGACCTCGGGGGGCAACTTACCGCCCCTTCCCGGGGAGCCGCGTGCCGACGCTCTTCGCGTGGTTCTCGAAGCCTTCGAGGCGGGCGAGGCGCTCGACGTGGGGGCCTAACCGCGCGAGGGCGTCGCCGCCGAAGTGGATGTAGTTGGTCCGCGCGGTGAAGTCGTGGGTGCCCAGAGGCGAAGCCCAGGTGGCGGTCCCGCTCGTGGGGAGGGCGTGGGAGGGGCCGGCGGCGTAGTCCCCGAGAGCCACGGGGCTCATGTCGCCGATGGCGACCATGCCGGCGGCGTCGAGGTCCTGGAAGATCTCCTCGTGGTCTTCGGAGATCACGTGCGCGTGCTCGGGAGCGTACTCGTTGGCTATCTCGACGGCCTGCGCCGCGTCGCGCACGCGCACGAGCGTGACCAACTCCGCCGGCTCGCCGGTTAGCAGGGGCTCGACGCTCTTTGCCAGCTCCGCGGAAGGCGTGAGCAGAACGGCCGAGGCGCCGGAGAGGTGTTCGGCCTGGGCCAGGAGGTCGTAGGCGACGCGTTCGGGGAAGGCGCTGCTGTCGGCGATCACGACGACCTCGCTGGGACCCTGCGGCGCGTCGACGCCCACCGCGCCGAAGACCTCCAGCTTGGCGGCGACCACGTAGTCGTTGCCGGGACCCACGATCTTCTTGACGGCCCTCATGCTTTCCGTCCCGTACGCCATCGCCCCGACGGCCTGCGCTCCCCCGACCCGGTACACCTCGTCGAGGCCGAGCAGGCCCGCGACGGCGAGGACGCTCTCGCTCACGCGGCCGTCCGGGCCCGGCGGGGCGCACACGGCGATCTCCCCGACCCCCGCGACCTGCGCCGGGACGGCGGCCATGACGAGCGTGCTCGGGTAGGCCGCGTGCCCGCCCGGCACGTACACCCCGACCCGCCGTATCGGGCGCACCCTCTGCCCCGCTGTCGCCCCGGCGCGGCTCGTCTCCCACGGGCGGTCTATCTCCCGCTTGTGGAAGAATCGTACGTTCTCTACCGCCACCCCGAAGCTCTCCTCGACCTCGGGAGAAAGAGTGTTCCTGGCCTCCGCTATCTCCCCGGACGGTACCCGCACCGGATCGGGCCTTACGCCGTCGAAGCGCTCGGTGTACTCCAGGAGCGCCTCGTCGCCCCGCTCGCGCACGTCGGCGACGATGCGCCGCGCCGCGGCACGCACCTTCTCCGAGAGGAAGCCGCCGGGCCGGCGGAGCTTCGCGACGAGCTCCTCGGGTTTCGCGTCGCGGGCGTCGAGGACCCTAACCAAGGGGGAGTCCCTCCTTCTGCATAGCGTCCACGAGGGCGGCGATCTCGGCGTTGCGGAGGCGATACGCGCCGCGGTTGGCTATGAGGCGGGCGGTGGAGGTGGAGATCTCGTCGAGGACGGCTAGATCGTTCTCTCTCAGGGTGGTGCCCGTGGCGGTGAGATCCACGATGCACTCGGCGAGACCGACGAGGGGGGCGAGCTCGATGGAGCCGTGGAGCGCGATGATCTCGGCCTGGCGACCCATCCCCTCAAAGTAGCGCCTCGCGGTGTTGGGGAACTTGGTCGCCACGTGGACGACCTCGGCGTGTCCGATAGCCTCCCTGACTTCTTCGGCTCTGGCCGACGGAGCCGCCAGGATCATGCGGCACCACCCCGTCCCCAGGTCCAACAGCTCCACGACGTTGGGCCGCCCCTCCTCCAGAACGTCCTTGCCCACGATGCCGACGTCCGCAGCCCCGTACTCCACGAAGACCGGCACGTCCGTCGGACGGCTCACGATGAACTCGAACCCCCCAGCCTCGTAAACGAGCCTGCGCCCGTTCTCGCGCACGACCTCTACCGGTAGCCCAGCCGAATCCAGGGCGCGCAGGGCGTCCTCGAAGATGGCCCCCTTGGGCACCGCGATCCGCAACCTCTTCACGGCCGCCCCCGCCAGATCAAGCCGCCGAACCTGCGCGCGAGCAGGTAGAACACCGCCCCGCCCGGGACGCCGAACCACCACAGGTTCGGCATCTCGGCGACGATGGACGATGCCAGGAAAGACAGAGCCACCCAGACCAGCGCGAAGCCCACGGCCCCGACGAGCGCGTTGCGACGCGCCTCCGGTCTCACCCGCGAATCACCTCCCGGCCGAGCACCCTGCCGGCCACGTCCTCGACACCGAGCGCCTCGAAGGGGGCGTCGCCCCGCGCGGGGGCCAGCTCGAGCCCGTTCTCGGAGGGGTAGCAGACCCAGGCCGCGTCTACCGAGCGCGCGTAACGAACCGCCTCCTCCGGTGCCAGGTCTTCCGCTAGGTGCAGGGTAGGCACGCCCATTTCGCGCAACGCGCCGGCGGCCCGCGTACCGTCGAGACCTCCGCCGACGAGGACGAGGAGGGGTGTGGGGTCTCCTTCGGGGAGCACGGAGAGCAGGCGTTCGAGGTAGATGGCGAAGCCGGTGGCCGGGAGGTCCATGCCGAAGCGCGAGAGGAGGTTGTCGTAACGGCCGCCATTGGCGACCGTGAAGCCGAGGCCGGCCGCGTACGCTTCGAAGAGCGCGCCCGTGTAGTAGTCGTGGCGTCCGACGAGCCCGAGGTCCAGGATCACGGCTTCCAGACCCCCGTAGGCTTCGAGGTGCCGCAGTATCTCCTGCAGATTCTCCAGAGCCCCCAGCGCCTCGTCCGCCCCCGAGGCGTACCGCGCGGCCTTCTTCAGCACTTCCCCGTTCACCGCCGGTCCCACGAGCCGCGGTATGTCCCGCGCCCCGGCAGCCACCCCCTCGGGAAGATCCGCGACGAGCCTCTCCACGCCGACGAGGTCCTTCGCGGCGAGCGCGCGCATGACGGCGGGGGCGGCTTCGGGGGACGCGTACTCCAGGTACGCCCGGTAGAAGGTGGCGTGGCCGAGCACGACCGCGAAGTCCTCGGGGGCGCGCAGGCCGAGGGAGGTCATCACGTCCACGAGCAGGGCTATCGTGGAGGCGTCCTCCTGCGGGCTACGGGAGCCGACGACCTCAACACCGGCCTGGTAGAGCTCGGCGCTCTGGCCGCGGCCCACGCTGGCGCGGCGGTAGACCGGCAGGAAGTAGGAGAGCTTTCGCGGCGACGGGCTCCTAGCCAGGCGCTGGGCGACGAGGCGGGCTATGGGGGTGGTCATCTCCGGGCGGAGCATCACCATCTGGTTGTCCGGGTCGAAGAGCTTGAACGAGGCGTCCCTGAGCCTGGGTTCCTCGATGACCTCCGAGTATTCGAGCGCCGGCGTGAGGACCTCGCCGAAGCCGAAGAGGCGGAATCGCTCGCGTATCCTCGCCTGCACGTCCAGGAGCCGCCCGGCCTCGGGCGGCAGCACGTCGCGCGTGCCGGGCGTGGTAGCGAACTTTCTGGTGGGCGTCGGGCGCTGCATACGGACGGCTATCTTAACCGATATGCGCGCGGCCGGGACGCGACCCCGGTCCCGAGCTGGTTCGGTCCTTTAGCGGATCTCGTGCGCCTGGGCGAGCCGGTTCTTGACGGTGACGCGGAAGCCCATGTAGCGGCGGAAGAGGAGGCGGGTCTGGGCGTCCACGGCCGGCCAGCATACGAAGACGAGCAGGATGGCCGGCATGGCGAGCCATTCGGCGGCGAACTTGACCCTGACCCACGGCGAATGGTGGGGCGGGGGCGGGGGGATCATGAGCAGGGAGATGCCATCGAGACGACGAGGCCCGCCGGCATCACCTGCGTCAACTGGCCCGCCGTCCACGCCATCCAATGCGCCATCTTCGCGGAGTGGAAGGTTGGCTCGAGGAGCCACAACAGCTGCGGGAGGATGAAGAGCATGAAGGGCGCGGTCGCCCAGGAGATGAACTGCGAGATCTGGCGCACCGTCTGCAAGACCTTGACGCTCAATGGGATCGCACGGTTCTTGCGGTTCTGGCCCATTATGGGCTCCTCCGCGCTGGTGTAATATCCAACCTCTCTCACTCAGACTTCGTGCCAGACACGCGCCGTACGTCACCAACCGCCGCCATCACACCACCGTAGCCTCGTAAAACCCCACTCCACGCCGCCCGTAACAGTACCGCCCCGACGCTTCCAATACACCAATATGGTGTTAAACATTTATTTAATAAATATTTAACTAATATGTTAACGTCGAGAGTATTGACGTTCGACCGGCGGTGCGCCGGGGCGAGATCCGTTCTGTGACTGGGTGGCGCCTTACGTCGGGATCGGGCCGGGGTCGGTGCGCGCCCGGGGGCGACGCTGCTGCGAGCGGAGAAGCGTCCCTCGTCCCCGGCGTGACGGTGGTTGACGACATACAATGTCGTGTATAGATCCGTCATCGGGGAAGGGAGGGAGCGGGTGCTGAAGGTCTGGGGCCGGACGAGCTCGGTGAACGTCCAGAAGGTGCTGTGGTGCTGCGAGGAGCTGGGCGTCCCGTACGAGCACGTGGACGCGGGCGGTCCTTTTGGCGGCACGGACACGCCGGAGTACCTAGCGATGAATCCGAACAGCCTCGTCCCGACCATTTCGGACGACGGCTTCACGCTCTGGGAGTCGAACACCATCGTGCGCTACGTGGCCGCCAGGCACGGGGCGGGCACTCTCTGGCCCGAAGACCCTGCCGAACGCGCGCTCGCGGAGAAGTGGATGGACTTCCAGCTGGGCACCCTCTGGGTCGCCTTCAGGGTTGCCTTCCTCGGCCTCACCCGCACCCCGCCGGAGGAACGGGATCCGGACGCGATCCAGGCCTCCCTGGAGGCCACCGCCGGGCACCTCGCGATACTCGACGACCACCTCCAAGGTGCAACGTTCGTCGCGGGCGAGGGGCTCACGGTGGGCGACGTGGCGCTCGGGCCGGCCGTCTACCGCTGGCTGAACATCGAGATAGAGCGTCCCGACTTGCCGAACCTCGAAAGCTGGCACGCGCGTCTCGAGGGGCGCCCGGCCTACCGGAAGAGCGTCATGGTGCCCTTCACCCTCACCTGAGGGGCTCTCTCGAGGTTCTCCTGCGCGAGTTGTGCCGCGCTATTGGTAAGTAACGACCGCCGGTGCGGGGTCGAGCTGCAGGACCTGCTCCGGGGAGAGCAACGGCGCATCCTGCTGGTAGAACAGCTTGAAGCCGCCGTACTGAGTCGCCTCGTCGCGCACCAGGAGGTCGTACTTCGTCAGCTTGGCCTCCGGGCCGCCGAAGCCGTCGGCGTGCAGGACCACCTCGACGTTCTCCGTCGGCTGGATAAGTTGCTTGTTCGTGACGATGCCCGACTCGAACTGGTGCACCAGCAGGATCTTGGGCGGGAGGTCGTTCTCCTCGACCAGCCGGTCCAGGTTGTTCACCGCCTCGGCGATCTCCGCGCCGTCCACGTTCCCCAAGTCCACCCCCGGCACCTGACCCGGCTCCACCGAGTACTCGGTGTCTATCGCGAGGTGCACGTAGGGCCGCTCGAGGAAGGGGCGCAGGATCTCGACCTCGTCGGACACGGTGGCGAGGCCCAACTGCACGTCGAGGAGCAAAAGCGCCCCGTGCTTCTCGGCCAGTTGGGCGTACTCCTCCACGGCTTCCCCGGGCGCCTGGGAGATGTACAGGCCGGAGGTGCCCGGTTCGGACTGGGCGATGGAGGCGATGAACTCGATGGTCGGGATCGCCGGGCGCGAAGGGTCGAGCGCCGAGTAGGCCGCCGCCTGCTCCTTGAGTTTCGCCATCATCGTCTCCGGATCGCTCTCACCGAGCACGCCCATGAGTTCCGAGAGCGGCGTACCGTAGTAGGCCACGAGCCGGTTGTTCTTGAGGGGACCGTCCGTCGGGTCCTGGGCCCCGGCCACGAGCGTCTGCCCCAACGGGACGGTGCGGGTGACCGGGGAGATCGGGTTACCGTACTGATCGACGGCGGTACTCTCGGCCGAAGCCCCCTGGGGCTCGGGAGGCCCGGGGGCCTCCTTCAGCGGCGTAGCATCCGGTGGAGGCGCGATCGCGGTGTACGGCTTCCGGGGATCGGACGCTCCGTCCGCCGCGCCCCCGGTCGTCTCGCCGCCGCCCTCGACGGCGCTTTCGGTGGTCGCATCCGTTTCACCGCCTTCGGCGGCGGTTCGAGGTTCACCGTCCCCTTCCTGGGAGCCGCTCAACCCGCCGCCGCAGCCCCCCACCAGGCCCACTACCAACGCAAGCGACAGCGCCGCCAGAAGTGCTACTCCCAACAGGCTCCGCGCGCGCCGTCTCCTCCCGAAACGCGCCGCTCTCGTGCTCAAATTACCGCTCCTCCTACCCATACGGCTCGACGAACCCACACGAGGAGGCAGCGTACCCTTTCGCGGGCGATACTACAACCTACTCGAAGACGACGGTGCGGTTGCCGTCCACGAGCACGCGGTCCTCGAGGTGCCAGCGGACGGCGTGGGCGAGGACGCGCCGCTCGACCTCGCGCCCCAGGCGCACGAGGTCGTCCACGGTGTCGCGGTGGGTTACGTGGGCGACGTCCTGGTGGATGATCGGCCCGGCGTCGAGATCCTCGGTGACGTAGTGGGCGGTGGCGCCTATCGTCTTGACGCCCCGATCGTGGGCGCGACGGTAGGGATCAGCACCGACGAAAGCAGGCAGGAACGAGTGGTGGATGTTGACGATCCGGTCGGGGTAGGCATGCACGAACTTCGGGCTGAGTATTTGCATGTAGCGCGCCAGCACGACGAGGTCCACATCGCTCTCCGAAAGCAACCTTAGCATCTCCCCCTCCTGCTCGGCCTTAGTCTCCTTCGTGACCGGCAGGTGGTGGAAGGGGACGCCGTGCGACTCGGCGCGGGAACGAAGGTCGGGGTGATTCGAGATGACGAGCGGTATCTCGGCATCCAGCTCGCCAGCGTCCCATCTCCAGAGCAGGTCCGTCAGGCAGTGATCGTACTTGGAGACCAGGATCGCCATCCTCTTGGGGGTGTCGGTGTAGCTCATGCTCCACTCCATCTCGTGCTGTCTCGCCAGGGGCGCGAAGGCCGCCGCGAACTCGTCGCGCTCCAGGCCGAAGCCCTCGCCCTCTATCTCCAGGCGCATGAAGAAGGTCGCGCTGTCCTCGCCGACGTACTGGTCGGCGGAGAGGATGTTGCCGTCGTGCATCGCGATGAACTGCGAGACCGCGGCGATCAAGCCCTTCTTGTCCGGGCAGGATACGAGCAATCGGATGTTGTAGCTCAAGTGCGGGAGCCTCTTTCGTTCTGGATCGGCGACCAGATATGGTTCCACAAAGGACCCACCTTTGGCAACCGTGAATCGCACCTCTGGCTTCACACCGGGCTGCTAATATGGCGCCATGAACGAAGACGATGGTGGAGCACTCGAAAAGCTGAAGGGCCGGTTCGCGACGATAGCGGACCTGGGCGCGGCGAACAGCGTCCTTTTCTGGGACCAGCAGACTTACATGCCGAAGGGGGGCGTCGCGGGGCGGGCGGAGCAGATGGCGACTCTGAGCCGCCTGGCCCACGAGATGCTCGTAGACGCCGAGACGGGCGGGCTGCTAGACACCCTGGGCGAGCCGGATGCGGCGACGGAAGAGGGCGCGCTCGTCCGCAGGGCGCGGCGAAACTACGAGAAGGCGACGAGGCTGCCTTCTCGGCTGGTCGAGAGGTTGTCGCGGGCGACGGCGCTGGCGGAGCCGGCGTGGGCCGAGGCGCGCGCGGAAGCGGACTGGTCGCGTTTCGGGCCGCACCTGGAGAGGATCCTGCCTCTAGAGCGCGAGGCCGCCGAGGCTTTGGGCTACGGTGACCACCCCTACGACGCCCTCCTCGACGGCTACGAGCCCGGCGCGACGAAGGTGCGCGTCGAGGCGATGTTCGAGGAGCTGAAGGCGGGGGTCGTGCCGATGATCCGGGCGATCTCCGAACGGGGCGACGACGCGAAGGAGCGCGGGGCGCCCTTGCGCGGCGACTTCGACGAGGGGGCGCAGGAACGTTTCGGTGAGGAGGTGATTACGCGCTTCGGCTACGACTGGAGCCGGGGCCGCCAGGACCGGGTGGTCCACCCGTTCTGCATAAACTTCGGCGGCCCGAACGACGTGCGCATCACCACTCGCTTCGACGAGGGCTGGCTCTCCCCCGCCCTCTTCGGCACGATGCACGAGGCCGGCCACGCTCTCTACGAGCAGGGCATCAATCCGGAGTACGCGCGCACTCCTTTGGGCGGCGGGACCTCGATGGGCGTCCACGAGTCGCAGTCGCGGCTCTGGGAGAACCTCGTCGGAAGATCCCGCCCCTTCTGGTCGCACTTCTACCCGAAGCTACAGAGAGCGTTCCCGAACGCTCTGGACGAAGTGGACCCCGAGCGGTTCTACAGGGCGATGAACGTCGTCTCGCCTTCCAAGATACGGGTCGAGGCGGACGAGGTCACCTACAACCTGCACATCATCGTGCGCTTTGAGCTGGAGGTCGCCCTGCTGGAGGGCAGCCTGACGGTGGCCGACCTCCCCGACGCCTGGAACACGAAGATGGAGGAGTACTTCGGCCTCACGCCCCAGAACGACGCCGAGGGCGTGCTGCAGGACGTTCACTGGGCCGCCGGGCTCTTCGGTTACTTCCCTACTTACGCCATCGGCAACGTCCTCTCCGTCCAGCTCTTCGAAGAGGCGGTGGCGGCGCGCCCGGAGATACCGGACCTGGCGGGCGAGGGCGAGTTCTCAGCGCTGCTCGAGTGGCTCCGGGAGAACGTTCACCGGCACGGCTCGCGCTACTTTCCCGAAGAGCTCGTCGAGCGCGTCACCGGCCGCTCGCTGCAGACGGGTCCGTACCTTCGCTACCTGAAGACGAAGTTCGGCGAGCTGTACGAGTTGGGGTAGGCGCGACGCCTCGAAGTAGCCCCCGGCGCGAGTAACAGCTCGCCCTACCGGGAATACTCGCGCCGTGGCAAGCGTCAGGAAGGAAGAGCATGGATTTCTTGAGCAACATGATGGGCGGCGGCCGCCGGGAGGAGTACCAGGACTTCACGCGCCGCTACGATGAAGGGGCACCCTACGACCGCATCTCCGATGAGGAGGCGGCGCAGCGTTACCGGGAGGTCGCACCAGGGCTCTCTCAAGAGGAATACCGGCTCTCGGCACGCGAGGCTTTCGAGCGGATGTCGCCCGGGGAACGCGAGGAGTTCGGCAGGATGCTGCGCGACGAGGCCCGGCTGCAGGGCCACGGCGATTTCATAGACCGGGACCACGACGGCCGGGACGACCGCTTCCAGGACCCCGACTACCTCGCCGGGACGATGGGTCGCATGCACCAGGAACGACCGGACCTCTTGAGCAGCGTCATGGGGAGCGCCCTGGGCGGCGGGGGCGGCGGGCTCCTGGGAGGCATGATGGGCGGCGGCATGACCGGCGGCGAGGGGACGCGCGGCGGGGGAGCCGGCATGATGGGCAACCCCGTCGCGAAGGCCGCCGTCGCCGGGATCGCCGCGATGGCCGCGAAGAGGATGATGAGCAGGTAGTTTGACGCGCGTCTCGCCGGCGGTCTCGCTGTTCGCAGTCCAGTTTTCGCGCTCCGCAAGGTGTTCCGCGCCGTAGGCGGGGCCGTTTCGGCAACCGCTTCGGCCTTATCGCAGGGAGGCCGTTGCTCGTAGATGGTCGCGAGGTCGTCCTTTTCGAGGCTCCTTAAGCCTCCCGCCGACGAGGCGTGGACGGACCCGGCCCGCGCCCGTCTCTCTATTCACCGAGTAGCCGAGAGGACGCACTCTCGGAGACTCGGTGAATAGCGGCAACCTCCCCGAAGCTGGGCGCACGAGCCCTTGCAACAGAAAGCAACGCCCCTCGTAACCGCAAGTATGGCCGCCTGACCGACAAGAAATGGCCACCTGGCCAATATACGCGCCCCGAAAACCCCCGTAGAGTTGTCTTCATCAGAGAAGCCGGGCTGGCACCCATCACCCTCTCCTAAAAAGCCCAGCCCGGCCCCCCTCCTCCGTAGTACCCCGCCCCGATAGGCCCAGGCCGCCGAGAACGTCGTGGCGCTAACTTCCGCAGAATACCGAGCGATCCTCACGAGGCCCCGACGCCCCTACCGTGCCCGGGCGGGAGAACGCCGCGTACGCGGAAGCTCTTTAGCCGCGCGCGGCCCTTGACAAGCCTGCGTTTGCCGGTCAAGTTTGCGGTGTTGCGCAACCTTGCCAAGGAGGATCGACGGATGCGCTCCCGACCGCTGCCCGTGACCGTCGTCGCCGTTCTGCTCGTGCTGTTGAGCTTGCTCAACCTCGTGCCCCTACCGATGGAGGGGGTGCCGGCGGTCGTCGTTTACGGGGCCCTCGTGCTGGGCGTCGCCGGCCTCGTCGCCGCCGGGTTGTGGCTGCTCAAAAGGTGGGGCCTCTGGCTCGCCATCGTCGTTTGCGCGCTCAACCTCCTGTCGGCAGCGCCGGGGATACCCTTCGCGCCGACCGCCGCACTGCGAGTCGCTGCCACGGTGACGGTCCTGGCCTCCGCCCTCATCATCGTGCTGGTGGTGCTCCCGACCTCGCGGCACGCTTTTACGGCCGCCTGAGTCTCCGAGAGAAACTGTCCGAAAAGCCTCATGAGCGGCCCAATCACCTCGCCATCAGGCGGCTCATCGCTACGTAGATGAACGCCTCGCTCGTCTGGGTTAGCCTTTCGTAATCCTTGCTCATCCTCCTGTTCTGGTCTATCCACGAAAACGTCCACTCTACAACCCACCTGCGAGGCAACACCAGGAAAGCCTGCAGGCGGCAATAGTTTCTCCCAATCGACCTTCTTCACGCCCTCTTTGGCCCACTGCTCGGCCCACGACTTCTTCAGGACCTCTCTTTGGGGGCGGACTTTCGCGGACGTTCGACGACGAGATCTACCGTGCACCCCACAAAGCCTTCTTCTCCACCCGATCCTTGCCCTTGTCCTCACCCCTGTGTAGACGCTATCCCTAACCACAGGTGAGAAAGGCGGGGAAACTGCGAGCCTGCCCGGTGCAGTAGCATCTTGATCGCGTCCCAGTCCATGACGCTAGCGGCGTGTACCTTTTGGCTTTGAGCACCAAACCCTGCGTGTCTACGAGCAAAAATGGCGCTTTCGCCCCTTCACCTTCTTCTTGCCGCCGTCATATCCTCGCTGCTCCCCTCCTACACCGGTGCTCTTCACCGACTGGCTATCACGCCGATCGATGCCGGCGCTGGGCTGAGGGTCTCTGTGCCCATACGGACCCGCACCCGCTCACCACGCAGGGCACAGCGTGCAGCCTCTTATCCCAGGTGCCGTCGATGCGCCAGGTCCTGAAGTAATGGTGGATGGGTTTTCCAGGGCGGAACAAGTCGTGGGGCAGTAGGCGCCAGGCACAGCCACTACAGACCATGTTGTAGAAGATGGCGTTGAGGGCCTCGCGCAAGGGATGTACTCTGGGTCGTACAGGGGCTTTAGGGGTAGAGATATGGGGCTGTATGCAGGACCACCCGGCGTCGGAGAGGTCGGTTGGATACGTCTTTCTCATACGTGCTAGAGTACCGAACTAACACCTCACGGCCCCTTTTCGGAGAGTTTCGCAACGCTCGTTCTCGGAAACTTACTCCACTGCGGGTGTACTTTTTGCCACTATCGGGAATTTAGTTTTTGAAATTAGTGGAGAGGAGATGGAGAGGAGATCTCATGCCCTTCTATCAGTTCACCGTTCCGACGGACAGCCCGAGTGCCAAACACAAGGCCGACATCGCTGCTGCCTTTACCAAGGTGCATACCGAAGTCACAGGTGCGCCGGCGCGCTACGTAAACGTTTCGTTCAATGAAGTCCCTCCTGGGAGCCTTTTCGTTGCCGGAGAGCCCGTGTCTTTCGGACGGATGGTGGGAATAATTCGCGCAGGCCGTTCAGAACAGATCAAGCGCGAGCTCATTACTGGCCTCGCGGAGGCCTGGAGTGGGGTGACCGGGGAGCCTATGGAGGGCTTTGCGCTGTTCATCCTAGAGCAGCCTGGTCACAACATCATGGAAGAAGGTCAGATATTGCCGGAAGCTTCTGAGGATGCGAGTCAACGGGTTGACAAGTTTGGGTAACAGCTCTTGTAAAGGTAGATCCTCGTTGCTGGTCTGTGCCTCGTGCTTGCATCGGATTTGATGCATTCTGGTGGTGCCCGAAGGATGCTGCCCCATTGCCTCTATTCACCGGATTGCCAACAAGACCGGAGTTATGGGAAACCGGCAACTCTACCGCCCCGGCACCTATGGCGGCGGGGCGGTAGAGTCGCGACCACACCTGGAAAACCGTACCAATGTAAAGGTTAAGCCGCATCGCCTCGACGCCAGCAGCGACCCCTGCAACGTACAGCGAGAGGTTGGATCACCATGATCCGACCTCTCCACATCGCCTTGCATAGACACAAATCCTCGACTCGTGGTTAAGGGGAGAACGCTCGGGGAGCGTGTCCGGTATGCGAAAGCGAGGGCGGCCCGGGCCTAAAGGTAGGCTAGATCGTTATAGACAACCGCGAACACGAAAGTGAGGCTATGGTATGAGTGAAGCAAATACCGTCGTCGAAGCCCGCCGAGAGGCGGAAGCTACCCTCAAAGAGGCCGCAGCCACTATCGAGTGTCTCGCAGAGGAGCGTCGAGCCTCCAAGAGAGGAAATCTCCGCTAATGGGGAGCCTCGAGCGTCTCGAGGAGCGCTGTCTCTTCCTGACCCACCAGAGCCGCTGCTTGGCTTCTCTGTAAACTCCCTACCCAGTCGGGCGGAGTTATGGGCGTCTCTCCTCGTTCGCCTT
>JADDPV010000062.1 GCA_016781705.1 Rubrobacter sp. | reverse complement strand
GGTGGTGGACCGACACACCCCCGGGTGGGAGAGGGGAGATCCATCAGCCGGTGCGCCCCCCGCGCGACCCTTGTGGCCTGGCTCTGGCTGCTCGTGGTCTACTACGCTCATGTGCCGCTCCTTCCTGTCGTGGCGCTCCTCCTGTGGGGCGCCCTTGCTTACCATGCCGGCCTGTGGCTCCAGCCACCGCCCCGTGCCACACGGTGCCACCAGGGCGGGGGCGCGGAGGAGCGTCCGATGGCGTCCGACGATCTGACAGTGGTGTTCACAAAGGTTGATCCTCGACGTTGTACTCGCAGTGCCTAAACCAACCCATAGCGTCTTCGGGTGTGACCTCCAAGAGCGCCTCTGCCATCGCCTCGACCAAAGCTTCGCGTGTGCGTGCCCCCACCTTGCGCACGATCCCCTTTATCTTCGAGAATGCTTCCTTCGCTCGCCTTGGTCTTATGGCACTGTACCAGTGTGTCAAAAGGAGGGTGCCCCGCCGGCCCAGGAGTGCCGACGGACCGCCGTGCCGCAACAGCCCAGCCTCTGGGCTGGGGTCAGGCCCGGCCCGACGGGCGTCAGTTGCCCCCGGCGGCTGGGGTCTGGAACCCGAGCGCGTGCTCGCGGGGCTCGAAAGGATGGGCGGCTGATAGCGGGCGACTTCGAGCTTCCGACCGCCGATATCCTGGCGCTCACGCTCAGCGAAGCCGTACCCGACTAGGAGGGCGACGACGCGCAGGAGTACCTCGTCGGCTTCGTGGACGAACTCTTCGAGCTTGAGCCGGGTGTCCGCCAGCACTTCGTCGGGCTGGTGCTCGCCGACCTGAAGGAGGCTATAGCCCAAGGAGAGGACAGCCGCTACGCCCACGCGACCGTCGCGCTGGTGGAGCGAATCGAGAACGACTGGAGGCAGAAGGCGTGAGCGAGAGAAGCCACTTCGTCTGGGGACCGCGGGCGATATCGAGATACAGAATGCTGGCGAGAAGGGAGAAGGACAAGTGACGGAGCAGGCGAACACGGGCAAGGTGCACCACAACACGAAGTTGGGGGCGAACCCTCGCGCTGGGGTGCGGCGCCATCAGCGAGGAGAGCCACGAGGCGGTCCTCGCGGGCACGCTCTCCCTGCAAGAGGCGAAGGATCTCGGCCCGTCCGAAGGCCCCGACGGTCCCGTCGCCAAGCCGAAGGGCGCAAAGAAGGGGAAGTCGGTTCGACCATGCCTCTGCGGGTGTGACCGGACCACGAGCAGCCTATTCGCTCAGGGGCGCGATATGAGGCTCCACACTTACGCCAGGGAGTACGTGCGCGGGGAGCGGGAGTTGACCCCTGAGCAGCTTGAGTACGTCGAGCAGAGTGGCAAGCTAGCGCGCCCGTGCGCGGGTTGCCAAGGAGGAACGGAAGGCCCAGGCGAGGGCGGATAAGAAGGCCGGGGAGAAGTAGAATGGGCGTTATGAGGGCCGTCGCCTACTGTCGGGTTTCGAGCGAGGAGCAGGTTAAGGGCTTCTCGCTCGACGACCAGAAGGAGACGCTGCGCCTCTGGTGCCAGCGGAACGGGCACGAGGTCGTCGAGGTCGTGAGGGACGAGGGCCACTCTGGGGCGTACCTCGAAAGGCCGGGCCTCGACCGGGTGCGCGATTTAGTGGAGGAGGGCGGGGTCTCCCTGGTCGTCGCCCAGGACGCCGACCGCCTAACTCGTGACCCCGGGCACCGGCTGCTCCTGGACGAGGAACTCGACAGGCGCGGCTGCCGCCTCCGGGCGCTGGACGACTGGGGCGACGAGTCGCACGAGGGGCAGCTTCTCAGGTTCCTCCGGGGCTGGGTCTCGAAGGGCGAGGGGCTCATCTCGATGGTGAAGCTCCGCGAGAAGCTCGACGCGCTCGCCGCCGAGCGCGAGAGCCTGGAGGCGCGGCGCGCGATGCTCGCGGACGGGGAGGTCCGCCTCCGGGAGCTTGAGGAGTTGCCCGGCCTCATGGACGAGTACCTCGCCGATCTCCCCGGCCTCGTGGACCGGATGCCCGTGGTCCGCGAGTACGAGCTCGTGGGGCACGATTACGAGCCGGGGACGAAACCCCGCACCCTGACCCCCGACTCCATCCGATTCCTGACGGAAGAGGAACTGGAAGCCAAGCACCGCGCCGCCGAGGCTGCCCGGGGCGCGAGGTTCCGGGAGCTTTACGCGAGGCTCGGCCTCCGGGCGGCGGTCCACGCGGAGGCACCCTGGACATCACGGTGGGGGCCACGAACACGAAGGGAGTTATGCCATGCGACGGGTTAGCCTCACCATCCACCACCTCTATGCTGACATGATGAACCTCTACGGCGACCGCGGGAACGTCATCTCCATAAAGAAGCGCTGCGAGTGGCGCGGCATCCCGGTCGAGGTCGTGGACGTGGGCCTGGGCGAGTCCATCTGCCCCACCGGCTGCGACATCTTCCTCTTCGGTGGGGGCCAGGACCGCGAGCAGGCGCTCCTAGCGGACGACCTCTCGGGGACGAAGGGTGCGGACCTGCGGGCGATCGTCGGAAGCGGGGGCGTGGTCCTGGGCGTCTGCGGCGGCTACCAGCTCATGGGCCACCACTACGAGACGCCCGAGGGCGAGAAGCTCCCCGGCGTCGGTATCTTCGACATGCACACGTGTCCCAGGAGGCCGGACGAGCCGCGCCTGATCGGCAACGTCCTCGCCCGCGTCCGCGCCCCGCAGAGCGGAGACGCCGTCCGCGAGATCGTCGGCTTCGAGAACCACGGCGGCCGCACCGAGCTAGGGGACGTGGAACCCCTGGCAGAGGTTGTCGTCGGCCACGGCAACAACGGCCGCGACGGCACCGAGGGCGCCAGGCGCCTGAACGCCTACGGCACCTACCTGCACGGCTCCCTGCTCCCCAAGAACCCCTGGCTAACCGACGAGCTGATCCTGAACGCCCTCCGGCGCATGGACGACTCCTTCGAGCTGGAGCCTCTCGACGACTCGGCGGAGCGTGCTGCTTTCGAGTCGGTGTCGGCACTGGTGGCCGGGCGCCGGGCGGGCTGAGCTTTACGGACCCCAGGGACGTTGTCTCTTTGCGTCGGGAGGTGACGAGCCCGCCCCCGGCCCGGATCAGGGCGTGGACGTTGCGGCGAGGCGCTCCAACCTGCCGATGGTCGTCCGTACCTCCTCGTCGGTGGTGCGCGGGTTGATGGTGCACAGCCTGAGGACGGGGCGTCCGCGTAGCGTGGTGGAGGCCACCATCGCGTAGCCGTCGGCGACGATCCTTTCGACCAGCCTCAAGTTCGCGGCGTCCGTCTCTCTTTCGGAGGGCGAGCCCTCGGGCACGTACCTGAAGGTGACGACGCCCGCCTGAGCCGGGGTGACCACCTCCCAACGCGGGGACGCGAGCAGCGCCTCCTCGGCGATCTCGGCGAGCTCGAAACCCCTCTCGATGGCTCTTCGGAAGGCCGGGAGGCCGAAGACCTTCAGCGACATCCAGAGCTTCAAGGCCCGAAAGCTTCGCGTGAGCTGCACGCCGTGATCGCAGAGGTTGACCTCCTCCCCGGCGGCTTCGGCGTCTTTCATGTACTCTGGCAGGACGCGGAAGGTGTCCTTCAGGAGCCGCCCGTCCCGGACGAGGACGCAGCCGATCTCGTAAGGTTGGAAGAGCCACTTGTGGGGGTCTAGAGTGAGCGAGTCCACGAGCCCGAGCCCCTCCAGCAGGATGCGTCCCCTCTCGCAGATGATGGCTGCCGCCCCGTAGGCGCCGTCGGCGTGCAGCCACAGACCCTCCTCGCGGCAGAACCCGGCGAGCTCCGGCAGAGGGTCCACGGCGGCGGTGTTGGTGGTGCCGGCGTTGGCGACGACGTAGAAGGGCGTCCGGCGGGCGGCCCGGTCCTCCGCGACCGCTCCGCGGAGCTCCTCCGTGTCCAGGCGGTGATCCTTGTCGGAGGGCAGCTTGCGGAGTTGCTCCGGGATGAAGCCCAGGATCCGCAACCCCCGCTCGACCGAGGAGTGGGTCTGGTCCGAGTAGTAGACGACCACACCAGCCGTACGGTCCAGCAGCCTGGCACGTCGGGCGACGGCCAGGGCGGTGAGGTTGGCGACCGACCCGCCGCTGACGAAGAGCCCGCCGGCCGCGTCCGGCATCCCGCACAGCTCCTTGAGCCAGTCCACGGTCACCAGCTCGACCTCGGTCGGTCCAGAGGGTTCGAGCCAGGCGCCCGAGAAGACGTTGAACCCGGAGGCGAGCGCGTCGGCCATCGCGCCCACGAAGTTGCCCGGTCCCGGGACGAAGGCGAAGAAGCGGGGGTGGTCGAGGTGCATGATGTTGGAGAACACGTCGCGCATCAGCCGGTCCAGCACCGCCCCGGCCTCCATTCCTTCCTCCGGCAACGGCTCGCGCAGTCGCTCCTCCATCTCGGCCCTGCCGGCCCTGCGCGTCACCGGTTTCTCTCGCAGGGTCGCGAAGTGCTCCACCAGGGTGTCCACGACCCGGTAGCCCAGGCCGCGCATCTCCTCTTCGGTCAGCTCGAGGGCCCCATCGAACCTCGCGTCACTCATCGGACGACCTCCCGCTGTAGTTTGGCGCTTACGCTAGAAGGGCGAGACCGCCGCGTCTTGTACAATGTTGCGGCGAGGTGTTCGCGGGTGCGTTGCCTGGCGACGGCTAGAGCGGTCTTTCGGCGAGCTCCGCGACGAACCGGCCCGGCGTTACGCCGAAGACGCCCTTAAAGCGACGGGTGAGGTGGCTTTGATCCACGAAGCCCACCTCGCGGGCCGCGAGCCCGATCGGGACACCGGATGCCAGGAGGTCCTTGGCGCGCCTGAGCCTTACCTGGTTGAGGTAGGCGTGTGGCGGAAGTCCGACCGATTCCCGGAAGACCCAGATCAGGTGATACCGGCTCAGGCCCGCGACCACCGAGAGCTCCTCCAGCCCGACGTTGCGCGTGTAGCACGCCTCCAGGTACTCGCGAGCCCGCGCGACCGCCGCGGGCTTGCGCCCGACTTCCCGGAGCCGTATCCGGTGCTCGGCGTGGCGGGTCAGGAGGTCGGCATAGGTGGCGACCAGCCAGGACTCGCGCGCGAGTGCGGCTTCGGGCTGCGCGAGCGCGCGGTGGAGCCGGTCCATCGAGGCGGCGAGCCGCCGATCATGGACCACCGGGTGGGGGAAATAGCAGGCGCCGCGGTGACCGAGCAGCTCGCGCGCCACGCGCCCCAGCAGCGCCGGGTCGGAGTACAGCGCACGGTAGTCTCAACCTCCGTCGCCGATCACCTGCCCGGTGTGCGCCTCGCCCGGGTCGAGCAGGACGAGGCTCCCGGCCGGAGCGGTTACGGTCTCCCCGCGGTACCACAGAGACCCGACGCCCCGATCTATGACGCTGGTCGTGAACCCTTCGTGGGCGTGCCGGTCGAAAGCATGCTCGCGGTAGCGGGCGTGCAAGACCTCCACGCCCCCGAGCCCGGGATCCCGCCAGAACCTGGCCCGCTCCCCGCCCGACCCGACGTTGTCCTCCCGTTCGCTCAGAAGCTCTCCACAGAGGGGCGCAGATCCAGCTCCAGCGTCCAGGCCGTCGGGTCCTGGGAGTGGAGCTGCCAGTACGCCTCGGCGATGGCGTCGGGGGAGAGCATGGTGTGCTCCTCGCGGTCCGGCGACATCTCGCGTACCCTCGGCGTGTTGATCTGACCGTCTATTATGGCGTGCGCCACGTGTATGCCTTTCGGCCCGAACTCGCGGGCCATGGACTGAGCGAGCGCCCGCAGGCCGAACTTACCCACCGCGAGCGCCGAGAAGCGGGCGGAGCCGCGCATGGAGGCCGTCGCACCAGTGAGGATGACGGTGCCGCTATCCCTCTCCAGCATCGCCGGCAGGACCTGTTGCGCCGCGTAGAAGGCCCCGGCGCAGTTCGCCTTCCAGCAGCGGTCGAAGTCCTCGGGCGGCACCTCCAGGATGCCTCCCATCCTGAACGCCCCCGCGTTGTACACGAGGATCTCCGGGTCGCCCAGAGAGCCGCGCACCTCGTCGAAGGCCCGCGCGACCGAAGAGGCGTCCGTCGCGTCCGCGCTCACCGCGAGCGCCCGTCCTCCCGCGCCCTCGATCTCCTCGCGTGCCGCCGAGACGCTCTCCTCCTTGCGCGCTATCAACCCGACTGCGTAGCCTTCGCGGGCGAAGCGCCCGGCGATCGCCGCCCCGAGCCCCGGCCCTACCCCTAAAACCGCCGCCACCCTGTCCGCCAACACTACCTCCTCCTGTCGCAAACGCGCCGGCCCGGATCGCCCCGGCGGCCTGTCTCTTTCCGGGTTATGGTAGCGTAGGGAGGATGCGTCCGGCGTCTCGCCGTAATGGAAAGCGAGGGAAAGTGCAACTCTTCGAGAAGCTCATAGACCACGCGCGGGCCGTGAGGCTCGTCCTGGAGAACGCGCCCCGGCTGCCCGTGGCGCGCGTGCCGCTCGTCGAGGCCCGGGGGCTCGCGCTCGCCGAAGACCTGCGCGCCCGGTTCGACTCGCCGCCCTTCGACAACTCCGCGGTGGACGGCTACGCCGTGAGGAGCGCCGACGCCGCCGAAGCGGGGAGGACCTTCGAGGTCGTGGATGAGGCCCCGGCGGGCCGTCCGGCCCAGAAGAGCGTCGGGGAGGGCCAGGCTATCAAAATTTTCACGGGCGGCGTCATGCCCGAGGGCGCGGACGCCATCGTGATGGTCGAGAACACGAGCGGCTGGGGCGAGCGGTTCGAGTTGAAGAAAGCCGCCGAGAAGGGGCAGAACGTGCGACGGAGCGGGGCGGACGTGCGCGAGGGGGAGAGGATCCTGCGCTCCGGCACCGAGATCGGGGCGCCCGAGATCGCACTGGCGGCGACCCAGGGCTACGGTGAGTTGCCCGTTTACCGCCGCCCAAAGGTCGTCGTCCTCTCCACCGGCTCCGAGCTCGTCGAGCCCGGCGCGGGCGAGCTCTCGCCCGGCGAGATCTTCGACTCCAACTCCTTCGCCCTCATCTCCCAGGCGCTCGAAACCGGCGCCCACGCCCGCCGCGTCTCCGCCCTCTCCGACGACGCGGGCGTCCTTCGCGCCGCGGTCGAAGAAGCCCTCTCGACCGCTGACGTGGTGGTGACTAGCGGCGGCGTCTCGGTAGGGGAGAAGGACCTCGTCAAGGGGAGCCTCCTGGATCTCGGGGTGGACCAGATCTTCTGGGGCATCAAGCTCAAGCCCGGTAAGCCGGTCTTCTTCGGCACTCGCGAGGACGCGCGCTTCTTCGGTCTCCCCGGCAACCCCGTCTCCGCGATGGTCTGCTTCGAGCTATTTGTCCGCCCCGCCCTGATGGCGATGATGGGCAAGAGGGACAAACGCCGCCCGCGCGTCGAGGTCCGCTTCGATAGCGACGTCGAGAACAGTTTCGGCCGGATGCACGCCATGCGCGTCACGCTGAAGCGCACCCAGGAAGGCTGGAAGGCCGAGTCCGTCGGCGCCCAGGGCTCCGGGCTCGTCAGCTCCTTGACGAAGGCCGACGCCCTGGCGCTCATCGGGCCGGAGAGCAAGGGTGTCAAGGCCGGGGAGTCCGTCGAGGCGATAGTGCTGCGCGAAGAAGTGTTGTTTTCGTGAGTCGTGTTCTTCTCGACTCACGAAGCAGGCCGAAGAGGTAGAATCAACCTTCGATGCTCGAGTCCGACTTCGAGGAAAACGTCTTCCGACGTCGTTTGATGAAGGAGGTCGCGGCTGGAGTTCCGGTGCACTTCTCTTTCTACTCGCCCACCGTGAAGGTGCAGGTCCAGGCGGAGGCGGAGCACCTGTTGGGGGCGAACGGGCGCTACGTCGGCAACGGGGTGACGATAGAGTTCGTGCCTGAGAACTCGGCGGCGGTCGAGCGTGTGAGGGAGTTTGTGTGGCGCTGGGAGGAGCACAGCGCGTTCACGGGGGTGCGCAAGATCAACCACCTCAGGCGCGGCGCCGACCCGAAGAGCGTCCAGGGCATCCTCGAGTTGGTACGCGGCGTGGATAAGCGCGCGGCCGCCAAGGCAGCCGAAGCCACCGATCCCGACGAGCTCGAGGAGATGATAGCGTCCGACGACGCGAAGGCGCTCTCGCGGCTGCCGGGAATAGGCGACAAGCGGGCCCGCGCGGTGATCGAGTTCTACAAGAACGAGCGGAGTCCCCGCCGTTTCCTCTACGCCGCGAACCGCAACGACCGCTTCCGCAGGGCGCCGGTCTTCACGGAGCTAGACCTCGGCGGCAATCTCGCGGAGCAGGCCGCCGATCACGCCGCCCGCGCCCAGTCTTTAGGCGACCCGGACCCCTTGAGCCCGAACGAGCCGCCGGGGCACACCACAGTGCGCAACGCGAACATGATGCACCCCGTCCCGATGACGCCGTCCCTGATGGGCCGCGGCGTGTACTACCCTGAGCAGGTCGCCCGCTTCGCCGACCTGTTGCGGCGCGTGCTCGTCGAGGGCGAGAGGCTCGCGGGCGTGAGGGCGTTGCGGGTCCAGCGCGGCCTGATCTTCCAGGTAAACAAGCTCCCCGGTATCGGCCAGAAGACGCGCGCTCGTGTCCTGGCGAGCGGCCTGCTCGACTCCGAGTACACCTACGAGAACCTCGTCGGCATCCCCGGGATCACCGAGGCGCAGGCCCGGACAATCGCCGAGGCCGCCGCGGAGTGGCCAAAGCTAGGGGCGAAGGTGGTACGTGGCCCCTAGCCTCTACGGCTTCGTGAAGCGCCGCGAGCCCGTGCCCCCCGAGGAGGTCGCGACCGATTTCCTCGCACTCCCGGATGTAAACGGCGATGCCCGCGCCCGCGTGGAAGGCCTGATCTCGGCCGACCCCCGCTTCCTCTGGGACGAGGGTGGCCTCTTGCGAACCGCGGACGTGGCCTCGCTGCCCCTTACCGACGCCCCCTACGTCGTCTTCGACGTGGAGACGACCGGCTCCTCGGCTGAGAGGGGGGGCATCACGGAGGTCGGGGCGCTGAAGGTGACGCGCGGGAGGGTGGTGGAGAGGTTCTCCACGCTCGTCAACCCTGGGCGGTCCATCGAACCGTTTGTGGTCCGTCTGACCGGGATCACGGACCGCATGGTGGCGGGTGCCCCGACCGCCGCGGAGGTGATGCCGCTCTTCGAGGAGTTCGCCGAGGGCTCGGTCCTCGTCGGGCACAACGTGAGCTTCGACCTCTCCTTCGTCGCCGCGGCCCGCGATTCCGTCGGCCTCTCGCCCCTGCCGGACACCCCGGTGCTCGACACTCTGAAGCTCGCCCGGACGCTCGTGCCGGGCCTCCGGCGCTACCGGCTCTCGGCGCTCGTCTCGCACTTCGGAGTGCGCGCCGCCCCTAATCACCGGGCTTTGGCCGACGCCGCCGCCACCGCCGGCGTGCTCCTCAAGCTGCTCAAGCTCCTCCGTGCCGCCGGCGTGAGTAGCGTGGGCGAGGCGGCGACGCTGAGGGGCGGTTCGCGCGGGCGTGTCGAGCCTCAGAAGGGCCACCTCGCCGAGGGCCTCCCGCGCACGCCCGGCGTGTACTACTTCGTGGACAAGGACGGGAACGTCCTGTACGTCGGCAAGGCCAAGGAGCTCAAGGCCCGCGTGAGGACGTACTTCAACGGCGGGGACGGGCGACGCAAGGTCGGTCGGCTGGTGCGGGAGGTCGCCGAGGTGCGTTACACGGAGACCGGGACGGAGCTTGCGGCCTTGATCCTGGAATCCAGGGAGATAAGGCGCCTCCTCCCCCCCTACAACTCGGCCGGCCGGGGCGAGGAGAAGGCCGGATGGTGCGTCGAACTGGACACCAACGATCCCTACCCCGTCCCAGAGAGGGTGCCCCACAACGGGACGAACAAAGACGGCGTCTTGCATCTCGGGCCGTATCGGAGCGCGGGGGTCCTCGACGCATGCGTGGAGGCTCTCGGCAGGATCTTCCCGCTGAGGCGCTGCGACGGAGAGGCTGCCGCCGGCTCCTGCTTCTATGGCCAGATGGGCCGCTGCGCCCCGTGCATGGGGATGGGGCCCGACGAGTACCGGACGGAAGTCGTCGAGGAGATAGTGGCGCTCTTGCGTGGCGAGGGCGGTGAGGAGCACCTCGAAGCCCTCATCGGGGAACGCAAGAGGCTCGCGGGTGCTCTAGAGTTCGAGGCGGCGGCCCGCCTGCGCGACCTCATCGCCGGCATCGAGCGTATCCGCCTGACGCGCGCCGCCGTCTCCGCTGAGGGTGTCGTGGCCATCGTCGCGCCCTCCACCGAACCGAACACCGTCGAGGTCTTCGCCCTCTCGGCCGGCTGCCTCGTCGCCCACCGCGGCTTCGAGTCCTCCGACACTGCCGGCCTGAAGCTCTTCGCACAGAGCGTCCTGGCGGCCCACGATGGGGATGCCGCGGCCGGGAACCCGGCCGCGGGGAGAGGCGGGGCGGACGAGGCGCGGGTGGTGGTCGCCTACTTGAGGCGCCAGGGTCAGCCGGTCGAGGCGGCGCGCCTGAGCGACGGAGCCGGCGGCCTGCTGGTCGCCGTGCAGAGGGCCGCCGCGGTGGATGGCGAGGGGGCCGTTGGTGCGGGCGGGGCATGATAAAATTAGCGTCATAGTGTGTAGAACTTTCGGGTTGGCCGGAAGGAACAGGCAGGTTTCATGGTGCAGGGCGTACAGGGGGCGGCGCGCAGGATACTCTTGGTGGACGACGAGCCTTCCATCCAGAAGATGCTCGTACACGCTCTGGAGCGGGAGGGCTTCGGGGTGCACGCCGTGGGGGATGGGGAGGAGGCCCTGGAGGCGTTCACCTCCTACGAGCCGCACCTCATCATCCTCGACATCATGTTGCCCAAGCTGGACGGGACGGAGGTCTGTCGCAGGATCCGGGCGCGCAGCGACGTGCCTATTATCATGCTCACGGCGCGCGACGACGAGATAGACCGGGTCGTGGGATTAGAGCTCGGGGCCGACGACTACGTCACCAAGCCGTTCGCGGTCAGGGAGTTGGTGGCGAGGGTGCGCGCGATCATGCGCCGCGTCTCGTTGCCCAGCGGGCAGCGCCAGGACGAGCTCTCCTACGACGGGCTAAAGATCCACCTGCCGAGCCGCCGGGTGACGGTCGCGGGCGACGACGTGGACCTTACCTACACGGAGTTCGAGCTCCTGGTGACGCTCGCCTCCAACCCGGGGCGCGTCTTTTCGCGCAGCACGCTCCTGACGCGCGTGTGGGGCGACGAGTTCCGTGACGAGCGTACCGTGGACGTGCACATAAGGCACCTGCGCGAGAAGATAGAGCGCGATCCCCGCAACCCCGAGTTCATCCACACCGCCCGGGGCGTGGGCTATGTCTTCCGTTAGGAGCTTGAGGGACCGCTTCCTGGCTCGCAGGGCCGCCCCGAAGCCGAAGGGGAAACGTTCGTGGAGACCACCTTTCGATGAGGGTGGGCGCCGTTCCGGGCGCGGGTCGTTTCACTGGCAGTGGCCACGTCCGCCGAAGTTCAAGAAGCGCCTCCTCCGCCCCAGGGTCAGCATCCAGGCGTGGCTCACGGCGCTCTTCTTGCTGGTAACCGTCTTCGCCGGGGTCACGGCCTACGCGATCGTCGCCCCCTTCCTCGGGGACACCCTCGAGCAGGCGGCGGCGGCGCCCTTCAAGCAGGTGGGGGAGCAGTTCCAGGACCGGCTCGAGCCGGACCCGCGAATCTCCGAGGAGCGCATACGGGCCTTCGCGGCCAGCCGCGGCGTCCAGTGGGGCATCGTGCGCGGCGACGGGGCGATAATCAGTGGCAACCTCGGGGACCACGACCGGGCGGTGGTACGGAGGGCCATCTCGCAGCGGGAGCCCTTCACGGAGGTGTATCCCATCGAAGCTGGGGAGCGCGAGGACCAGGTCCTGGCGACCTATGCCGCGCCGATAAACGCCGAGAAGGTCACAGGCGAGGAGGACACGGCGATCGTGTTCGCCAGGTACTACACCGAGAGCGACATCGTCAACGCCCAGGACGCTTTGGGCAGGATAAGGAACATGGCGCTGCTCGCGGGGGCTTTGGCGCTCCTGGTGGCAGGCTTCGCGGGGTACGTGGCGGCGAACCTTTTCTCGCGCCGCCTCAACCGCCTCGACACGGCCGCCCGCCGCCTGGCCTCGGGCAACTTCGACGAGCGCATCACCACCAGCGTACAGGATGAGGTGGGCTCTCTTGGAGCGACGTTCAACGCGATGGCCCACTCCCTGAAGGGCGCTTTCAGGCAGCTCGAGCAGGAGAAGGCGCGCGGGCAAGCCATCCTCGACGGCATGACCGACGCGGTCGTCGGCGTGGACCGCGACCTGAACGCTACCTTCCTCAACCCCCGGGCCCGAGAGCTTCTGGAGAACTCGAGCTCCGCCTTCCACGAGAGGCTGCAGGAGGTCCTGGCCGAGAGCCGACTTACCGGCGGTCCCGTCACCGAGCCCGAGGCCGAGGCCGGCGACGAGCGGATCATCGAGGTCCGAGCCGCCCCCCTCGAAGACGGCGCCCTGGCGATCCTGCGCGACGTCACCGAGCAGCGCCGCGTCGAGCGCGCCAAGGCCGAGTTCATCGCCAACGCCTCTCACGAGCTCAAGACTCCTCTCTTCGCCCTCTCCGGCTACCTGGAAATGCTAGAGGACGAAATGGACGAAGACACCCGCAAGGAGTTCATCGAGGACATGCGCACCCAGACGAGGCGCCTGGAGGGCCTGGCGAAAACCCTCCTCGACCTCTCACGCCTCGACGCGAACGCCGTCACCTTCCGCCTCGAAGAGGTGGATCTCGAGGAGCTGCTGTACGAGCTGCGACGCGACTTCGCCTATGCGGGGCGAGAGATCCTGATCCACGCCGAGGAGGACGTCCCTCCGGTGAGGACCGACCCCATCCAACTGCACCGCACGCTCGCCATCCTGCTCGACAACGCCATAAAGTACTCCGGCGGCCCCGGGGGCGACACGCCCGTGGACCTCGACCTCCACCGCGAGGACGGCCACGTCTGGGTGAGCGTCAAGGACCGCGGGTGCGGCATCCCCGAAGGGGAGATAGAGTACATCTTCGATCGCTTCTACCGCGCCCAGGGCTCCTCCCGCGCCGACGGCACCGGCCTCGGGCTGGCTTTGGCCGGCGAGATTTCCCAACACCTTGGTGGCGACATCGCCGTGAAGAGTAAGCCCGATCAGGGTAGCATCTTCTCCGTCATCCTCCCCCTCGACGAAGCCGCGTCGAACGGTGAACCCGAAGGCGAGCCCGGCGACCACCGGCAGCTAAACACGACGTTTTCTTAGTTATCCCGAGAATCCCCCTATCGCCCCGGAATCCCTTTCTGTAAAATGGGAGGCGGGGTGGCTTACGGTTCGTGGATTGTCCCCCCTCCCCGCGGACCAGATGTCGCCCCTTTTCTCTTCTTCGAAGCCTCGGTAGACCCTCAGGCTAAACCTCGAGCGGAGCTTCATGGCAGTGTTCACCAAGGCGGCTTCATCGTACCGGAGAGCTATAGTCGGCGGGCGGGATGGATTCCTGCAGCGAAATCCTGGCGCCTGGCGTCAGATGGGAGTTGGCAGCCCGAAGAGGTTGAGGAGGGGCCGCACGAGGGAGAGGATCACGCCTAGCGGCGAGATGCTCTCGAAGAGGAACGAGACGAGGATGAGGAGGACCAGGATAGCCGGACCGTACTCGTTCATGAACCTGACGAAGCCGTCCAACGAGCGTGGCAGCAGCGGGTACAGTATCTTCGCCCCGTCGAGCGGCGGGATGGGGATCAGGTTGAACACGAAGAGCAGCCCGTTCGCGAGCGCCACGAACACCACCACGAGGAGCAAGTACCCCGCCTGGAAGGCGGGTATCCGGATCAGGGCCGCGCACAGGGCGACGATGAGGAGGTTTGAGGCCGGGCCGGCGAACGCGACCGCCACCGAACCCCACAGTGGGTTTCGCAGCTTGCGGACCTCGACCGGTGTCGGCTTCCCCCAACCGAAGCCCGCCACCACGATCAGCACGCTCCCCAGCGGGTCGAGGTGCTCTGCGGGGTTCAACGTTACCCGGCCCTGCCGGTAGGCCGTGTCATCTCCCAGGCGGTAGGCGGACCACGCGTGTGCCGCCTCGTGGACGACTATACCCACGAGTATCCCCAGCAAGAACGCGACCGCCCCTGCGGGGCTTGCCTCGAAGATAGACAGCATGTCCCTATACTACACGCGGTCGCCGCGAATCGTCACGCAGCTCCGAAAGCTACGCTCGACCTCGTCAGCTCACCTGTGAGGCCGAGACCGTGACGTGGTTGTCGGCGTCGGGGGCGTAGGAGGCGAGTTGAGACTTCAGCACCCTGGCCGAGTCGGCGACGGTCCCGATGGAGGTCATGCCCGCCTCGACCGGGGATCCGGGCCCGACCTCGGCGTCGATCTTGCCGACCAGCGAGACGGAGACGCGCACGTCGGGGTTGTCGGTGGGCTTTATCTCGACGACGTTGGCGCCCTCCTGCAAAACGGGGTCCGGTCGTACGGAGACGATCGTGCCGTTCACTGGCGCGTACACCGGCGTCCCTGCCTCCGCGCCCACGTCCAGTGCGCCCGTGCGCGGGCCTGGCCGCTCGGCGGGGTGCATGAGGTGATACCGGATCTTCTCGGGCGCGGGGTCGCTCCGGAGCAGGCCCAGGAGCACGTTCCCAGAGAGGTTCTTCCCTCGCGGGGACATCTCTAGAAAGCTTTCGCCCTCTGGATGATACCCGAGCCCCGTCAAATCCTCCGGCCTGATCGGGCTCGAAATGGCCACCCCCGCCACGTCCGCCAGAACCACGTCCGGCCCCGCTCCATTGGGGTCTATAGGCAGCGTCCCTTCCCGCGTCCTCGAGCCCTGCAGGAAGGCCGTCAGCACCAGCGCCAGCACGCCCAGAGCCACGGCGGTGGCCGCGAGTGCCCGCCGCCGCCGGTACACGCCGGCGCCCTTCACGACGCGCGTCGGACGAAACTCGATGCCTGGCTGTACACGACGCCGTCCAACGGTCGCGGCGCCGCCGCGCCGAACTGCCTCCGGCTCCCAGGCCCTTTCCGGGCGGCCGGGATGGTGGAGCCCAGCATGTTGGACTCGCCGTTGTGCGCCACCCCCTCGCATACGGTGCGGCACTATACGGGGGCGAACGCCATCTGTAAAGGGGCATCTTCTCTTCCAGCGCTCATTCGGGTGGGCCTGCTCGGGGTGCGATGGTGTATATTCGTGGTGCAGCGCTCCCCGTCGGAGCGCGTCCGCGGCCACCGAGACACCGGAGAATAATTGTCCGCGAAAAAGCTGGTCGTCTCGATTTACCTCCGGCACGCTCTTATCGGCGCGGGCGCCTCCCCGCTGCTCGTCCGCGCCCTGCCGCCGGCGACGGCGGAGCGGACGTAGTGGGGTTGCCGCACCTGGAGCCGCGCCGGCCCTTCTCCTACAAGAGGGCGTTGCGGCCGCTTCTGCATCCGCTCGTGCGCGTCCTCTCGGCGATGCGGGTACGGCCCGACTTGCTCACCGCGACCGGCTGCGCTCTCTCGCTCGTAGCCGCCGTCTTGTTCGCCCTCGGTCACGTCAGGGCCGCCGGGGCCGTGATGCTCTTCGCCGGCCTCTTCGACGCCCTCGACGGCGCGGTCGCCCGCGAGTCGAACCGGATGAGCCGCTTCGGCGCCTTTCTGGACTCCACGATCGACCGGCTCTCGGAGGCGGCGATCTTTGTCGGCGTGATCTTCTGGTACGCCGCCTCGGCCCGGCCTTACGAAGCCCTCCTGGCGGGTGCCGCCATGACCTTCTCGCTCGCCACCTCTTACTCCCGCGCCCGCGCCGAGGGGCTCGGTATCCCCTGCGAGGTCGGCCTCCTGGAGCGCGCCGGGCGAGTCCTTATCCTCTCGCTCTCCTCCCTCGCCGGCTTCTTGACCGCCGGCCTCGCTCTCGTCGCCGCCGGCGCCCTCGTCACTACCGTCCAGCGCATCCTGCACGTCCGTCGCCTGACGAAGGGCGAGGGGACGCAAGAGTAGCGCCGATGGCCAGGACTGCCCGGCACAAGAGCCCCTCGCGCCCCGCCGCGGACGACTATCGTGCCAAGACCGCCCGTGAGACCACCCGCGAAGCCAACCGAGGCTCGCACCACGCGGGACACCCCGGCTTACCAGAGCCCTTCGGGGACCCCTCTTCTGGCGTCGTGCTCGTCGCCGGCCCTTCCGCGGCCGGCGCGAGGGCCGCGAACGCCCTCCGCCTGAGCCTCGCCGCCGTGAGGCTCGAGAGCGCCTACGTCGTCTGGCCCTCCTCCGGCCTGCTCACGACCCTGCTCTCCGCCGAGCCCTCCGTCCTCGTGGCGGTGGGCCCCGACGCCGCCAGCGCCATAGACGCCGCAGGCTACCCGCTCGCCAGGAGCCCGTTCTCGGACGCCCCGGAGGGCACGTGGTTCGCTTGGACGAAGAGCGTCTCCGGCCTCAGACTCCCCGCCCTCGCCCCGGCGCTCGCGGACCCTGACGCCAAGCGCCGCTTCTGGCGCGCCTTCCTCGCCCTGCGCGTCCTCGCCCCCGGAGAGAACACCCTCGAGGCTTGAGCCCTCCGTCGCCGCCGGAGCGGCGAACCGCGCTAGGCTCGCCCTCCGGTTTACCGCCCGTCCCCTTATGCCGGCGGCGCTGGGCGCGGCGGGGTTCGTGGCCGTCGTGGGACTGGTCCCGATCCTGGGCGACGGCGAGGGCATCAGGCACGTCTTGGCCTATACCTCGGCCTACGCCCTCATACTCCTTACCCCGTCGGAACGCTCCTTTTCGGCCCCCTCGCGCGCTCGCCGCGGACCTCCCGGCGCAGAGAGCGTTGCTCCTCGGGGCGGTAGCAGGTCTCCTGGGCGGGGGCGTGGCTTTTCTCGGTGGCCGCCCGGATGCGCTCACCGACGGCCCCGCTGCCCCTCACCCCCTCCACTGCTGCCGCCCGATACCTCGACCTGCAACCCCTAGGTATCCTCTCCTCTGACTGCGTGGCAGCTTCCCGCCCCATGCTTTTCGG
>JADDPV010000100.1 GCA_016781705.1 Rubrobacter sp. | reverse complement strand
TCGCCCTCTCACGGCGAAAACCCGGGTTCGAATCCCGGTGGGGTCACTTCTCTGCCCGCGAGCGTTCGTTCGCGGGCTTTTTCTATGTCAGGAACAGGGCGGCGAAGGCGGCGCCCACGACCGCGCCGACCAGGGTCTGCGGGAGCGTGTGTGCGCCGGAGGTTAACCTGGCCCAGATCACGACCGGCAGCGCGAGCGCGAATGGTAGGCCCAAGGAGGGACCCAAGGTGAGGAGGCCGGCCGCGGCGGCGTGCCCGGCGACCGTCGAGTGCGCGCTAGCCTTCCAGAAGAGGGTCAGGGTGGCGACTGAAGCCGCCGCCAGACCCATCGAGAGCGTAGTGCGGAAGAGGTCCGGCGGGGCATCGAGGAGAGCCAGGGCGACCAGGAGGGCGGCGAAGGCGGAGAGGAGGATCAGGGCAGGGACGAGGCGCTCGCGCCGGGCGGGGATCCAGAACCCCCCGACGAGTCCCCCGCGCCGCAGCGCGAAGACGTAAAGGGCCACGAGCGACGCCGCGACCAGCTCGACGGCCAGGTAGAGGAATGCTCGGACAGGGCCTGTCCCCGAGAATGCCATGAGCGCGTAAAGCGCCGTGAAGATCGTAAACGGGTTGAGCACGTCCGCGAGGAGGCGAGCCGCGCGGCGCTGTCTGAAATCCCCCGCTTCCACGAGGAGTAGAATCTAGCACGTGAACCTCTCCCCCACACCCGACGGTGAGGAGGCATCCGGCGAGGCGCTCGGGCCGTGGTATGAGCTTGGGAGGCTGTACTCCCTGGCCGGCGAGGACGCCCGGCGGGCGACGATGGGGGGGTTCGTGGCCACCTTCGTCACGGGCGCCTCGGTCCTGCTCTCGGCGCCCCTCTTCGGGACCGGATGGGCGGGGCCCTTCGCGGCGGCAGTACCGGTCGCGGCTGGCCTGCTATTCGGCGGCGGCCTCTTCGGCTGGCGACGCTGGAGATTCTTCGGGAGGCGGGACGCCCTGCGCCGGGCGCTCGCGGCGAGAGGTGAAGACGCCGGTCGGCCGACGGCCCGGAGCCTGCACGCCTACTACGATGTCCAGTTGCTCCTGCTGCGCTGCGAGTACGAGTATGTCCTCAGGGGGCGCCCGGGGGGACGAACGGGGCGGCGGGCGGCACGCTCGGCGAGGCTCTTGGAGCGGACCTTCGGCTTCACCCCGGAGGATCGCTTCGAGTGCGGCCCCTTGAACGTCCGCCCGGACACCCCGCAGATGCGTGCGCTGCGGGGAAGGTGGGAGGGGCGTCTGGCGGCGAGGAGAGCGCTCGGAGAAGGGCCACCGCCGACGTTGGGCTTGAGGCAGGACCTCGCCCACCGCGTCTTCCCGAGAGAGATGACCGTGCCCGTCGAGCTCGCGACCCGCCGCGCGTACCTCTCCATCTCGCTCAGGATCTTTCGGAAGCGGTACGGCAAGAGCCGGATCGCCCTCCCCGAAGGCGTCCGCCGCCGCGCCGAGAGGGACCTCGAGGAGTACCGGGCGCTCGTCGGGAGGTAGTCTCGGGGGCTAGCCGAGGGTCAGGCCGGTGACGCGAACCGTGAGGAAGATGAACAGCAACGCGGCGGGCACGTAGCCTACGAGGGCGGTGACGAGGGCGGTGGTAAACGAGGCGCGGTAGACGTAACGAAAGGCCACGGCCATGAGGACGAGCGTCGTGTAGGTAAAGGCGAAGGCACCGACGACGGGGGTCCAGAACAGGATCATGGCCCCGTAAGCGTAGGCGAGCATCCTGTAGACCTCCCCGAAACCGCCGTCCGGCCCGATGAAGGTGCGCAATGAGAGCAGGTACGGCCCGGCCATGACGCCGACGATGAGAGGAGCCGCGAGCACGGAGACCGCCGCTTTCAGCAACGCGAAGCCCAACTCGCGCAACTCGAGACCGCCGCCGAAGACCACCTCCAGGACCAGCGCCACCGCGACCCCGATGGCGGCGCCGGCCGCGCTCACGAGCAAGACGAACAAAGCGGGCTCGCGCAGGGGCCCTTCGGCAGAGAGGTTCAAGAAGAACCGCCGGGGCGAGAGGAAGAGAGCCCGCACGATGTCCGCCGCGCTCGCCAGGGGGCGCTTGGGGTCGAACTCCTTGGGGGTTCGCTCGCTCTGCACGAAGGGATTATACAGAGAGGGGTTCGTCCGGAGCGTCGAGGCTTGCATAATGGGCCACTCGAAACTAGACTAACGGTATGAGGCTGGCGCGAGCCGGCGCGGCGGAGAGGTACCCAGGATGACCAAAGCGTATCTAGCGATCTTGTTGGCGGTCGAAGCGATGGTGATCGGCTTCGTCTCGTACTATTACGCGTCAGAGTTCCTGGCGCTGCTCCTGGTCCCGGTGCTCCTCATGACCGTCCTCGCGGCGCTCCTCGTGGGCCGCGGTACGAGCAGCCTCACCTTCAGGGCCCGCAGGCTCTCCCCCGAGGCCATAGTAGGGTATGAGGCGCACGAGCCGAGGACGGAAGCGGCGAGCCCCGCCGAGCTCTCGCGCTCCATCGTCGAGCGGGCCGCGGAGATCCAACGCACCCTCCTGGAAGGGCCCTCCGAGGTGCAGGTCGAGATGTGCGCTTTGGGCTACAGGGCGTGCGTCAACGACATGATCACGCTCACCAACCTCATCAACCAGGAGGCGCGCAGCGCCGGCCCGATAAAGCGCCTCGCGCTCCGCCGCCAGCGCCGCCGCGCCACCGACTCCCTCTCCGGCGCCCGCGCGGCCCTCCCGCCTGGCGCCCTACGCGCCACCCACCAGGAACTTTAGGAACTTATCGACACTTCAGCTTCTTGCTGTGCGGCTCATCACCCGGCGACGCTCCGCGACAACCGTCGGAAGAGCGCGAGTGGGCAACGAACCGCTCTACTTAGCTGACCAGTTAGACCGCTACCACGTCGCGGGCTTCGGGGACCTCGCGGCGGATGAGGCTCTCTATAGCGTAGACGAAGTCGAGCTGGGAGAGGGGGCATCCGCCGCAGGCGCCGAGCATCTCGATCTCGACGCGGCCCCGCTCCTCGTCGCACCCGGCGACGCGCGCGTCGCCGCCGTCGGCCTTCAGCGCCGGTCGCACCTTCTCCAGCGCCGTCTCGACCCGGCTCCTCATGTCTCTGCTCTCGCTCATGCCAGTCCGATTATAGCCGACTCCCGGCCGGAGAATCCGTCGCGCAGGCCCTTTTGGGGCCGTTAGTAGAATGGCCGCCGGAAGCAAGAAGAGCGTGTCTCGGACTAGGGGAGGTTCTCTCGTGGACAACAGCGACGGTAGGGACGAAGGCAAGACGCTGCTCGTCATCGCAACACCGGAGCACGACGCCCCCGCCTACCACCTCTCGGGCTTCCTCGCGCCGGACCCCGTGATCTGCTTGCGCGCCGCCGGCGAGACGCACCTGGCCGTCTCCGCGCTGGAGTACGGCCGCGCGAGGAAAGAGGCGCCGGTCGACCACCTCCACTCCTTCGACGAGCTGGAGGTCCTGAAGCTCGCCCGCGAGCTCAAGAGCGGCGGCCGGGCCCTCGCCGCCGCGGCGGCGAACGTGCTGGAGAAGCTAGGCGCGAAGGGCTCCCCCGTAGTCGTGCCACCGGCTTTTGGCGTCCTCTACGCCGACGAGTTGCGCGCCCGCGGCCTCACCGTCACCCCCGACGCGAAGCTCTTCGCGAACCTCCGCCGCGCGAAGACGGGAGAAGAGGTTGCCCACATCGAAAAGACGCAGAGGGCCGTCGAAGGGGCGTGCGCCCACGCCGTCGAGGTGTTGGAAGAGGCGGAGGTCGGGGCCGACGGCGAGCTACGCTGGCGCGGCGAGACGCTCACCAGCGAGCGGTTGCGCTTCGAGATAGATGCTGAGCTCCTGCGCCACGGCTGCGCCGCCGAAGCGACCATAGTCGCCGGAGGGTCTCAGGCCGCCGACCCGCACGAGAGGGGGAGCGGGCCATTACGCAGCGGAGAGGCGATCATCGTAGACGTCTTCCCGCGTGACAACCGCACCCGCTACTACGCCGACATGACCCGCACCTTCGTCAAGGGCGAGCCGGGCGAGGAACTGCAGAGGATGTACGACGCCGTGCTGGAGAGCCAGGAGGCGGCACTGGCGATGATAGGGCCCGGCGTCAACGGCAAGAGCGTGCACGAGAAGGTCTCCGACATCCTGCACGAAAGAGGATACGAGACGACGAAGCACGACCAGAAGGAGGGCGAGCCCCTAACGCGCGGCTTCTTCCACGGCACCGGGCACGGGGTCGGGCTGGAGGTCCACGAGGGGCCGCGCGTCTCCACCGTGGACGAAGAGCTGAAACCCGGCGACGTCGTGACCGTCGAGCCCGGCCTGTACTACCCGGACGTTGGCGGCGTGCGCATCGAGGACCTCGTCGTCGTTACGGAAGACGGCTGCCGCAACCTGACCAGATTCCCGAAGGAGTTTCGGGTCTGAGCACCGTCGGCTTCTAGCGGTCAGCTTTCCGCTTCACCGGAGGTGGAAGGTGGCCGTTGCTCCTTCGTAGAGCGGGTCGAGTGCCTTCGCAACGGTGTTCGGGTCTAACTTCACGCCAGTGCCTTTCACGAGGCAGGATAGTCGTCGTGCTCCAATCGCTTTGCCAGTATGATGCCATTGGTCGTAGCAGCAAACAACCTCTCCTGGTCCGGGATGCTAGAGTGGGGCTCGAGTCGGATATCATAGGAGGACTTTTGGAGAGCAAGCACGTCAAAGAAGCCGTCTCCTTCTCTGAGGAGAAGATGAAGAAGAACGCCCTCTTCGACTCCGGGCGCCTCTTTTACGACCTTTACTGCCTCCTGCCCGGCCAGGCCCAGAAGGTCCACGCTCACGAGGGCTCCGACAAGATCTACTACGTCCTCCAAGGCGCGGGCCGCTTCACCGTCGGTGACGAGGAACGGGATCTCGGCGAGGGCCACGCCGTCATCGCGCGTGCTGGTGAGCCCCACGGCGTGCGCAACGAAACGGACGAGAACCTCGTCCTGCTCGTGACGATGGCCCCGAGGCCCTCCTGACGGGATGCCTACCCGCGAAGCGCCCCAGCCGCCCTACGTGCTCCTGTTCCAGGAAGCCCAGCCGGGAGCCGAGCCCCTGATGGTCTCCGTGGACGAACGGTCCGCCCTCCCCCTCTTCGGCTCCGCCGGGAGAGCCGAAGCTTTCCTCCTCTCCGCCGACTTCGGAGGGGGCTGGAAGCCCGTCGAGGTCTCCGGCGCGGGGCTGCTCGCGGTGCTCGAAGGATGCCGCGGCAAGGTCGAATACGTCGCCCTCGACCCGCCACCCGCCAGAGAAGGGGGCATGCGCGTGGAGATGGGGAACCTGGAAGAGCTAATAGAGGCTCTCCAGACGAGCGGGGGGACCGACCTCTTCGGGCTGGGCGGGTTCGGCCGGAGCTAACGGAGCCACGTGAAGAGAAGCGGGCTTCGTTAGCTCCGGGGAGTGACGAGCAGAGGAGTGGCGGCTCCAGACGGGGGCGACAGGCAAACGCTGCGACCCGCTGGTTCTTTCCGTTCTTCTATACTCCGCGAATCACCGCGCTCTTACCACTCTAGCCAAGCCGCGATCGCCTTGTCGGCCTCGGCGAGCGCCTCGTCCGCGGTCGCGTACCTCTCGTCACCCTCCCAGACCATCCCGCCAGCGTCGAGCACGCGGATAAAAGAACCGCTGTAGTCGTCGCGGCCGATCTCTATCCAGCCGTCTCGCACCCACCCGGCTATGTTCGGATATCGCTCCTCGAACGTCTCGGCCAAAGGTTCTCTAGAACGAGAAAAAGCGGGCGAGGCGGTTCTTCTCGAAATAGCGCTGGTGGTACTCCTCGGCGCGGTAAAACTCGCTCGCGGGCGTGATCTCGGTGGCTATAGGCTTGCTGTACCGCTCCTGCGCCTTCTCCTTCGAGGCGCGCGCCGCGGCCTCCTGCTCGGGGTTGAGGTAGAAGATCGCCGACCGGTACTGCGTCCCCACGTCCAGCCCCTGCCTGTTCACCTGCGTGGGGTCGTGGTGGGCCCAGAAGACCTCCAGAAGCTTCTCGTAGGAGACCTTCTCCGGGTCGTACTCGACCTCGACTACCTCGGCGTGCCCCGTCGTCCCCGAGCACACCTCGCCGTAGCTCGGGTCCTTCTTCTGCCCGCCCGAGTACCCGGAGACGGCCTCGACGACGCCCTCGACCCCGCGGAACGCCGCCTCGATGCCCCAGAAACAACCCGCCCCGAAAATCGCCTTCTCCGTCATGCCGCTCCTCTCCGCGAAGATGTATCTCGGATAGCGTACCACGCAACCCGGAAGACACCGATGCCCGGAGTCACCAGCCGGGGCGCCTTTGGGGAGCGCCAACGTCCGGGCAGGGCGTCCCCTCGTGCATCGGCCGCCGGGCCAAGGCGAAGCTTTCGCGAGTTTGGCCGGCCAGCCCGGATCGTACGGCTCCCGGCTCGCCGCGTGTTCGCTGACGCCGTTCAGAGCCCTTCGGCGGCCCCTGCGCCACGCAGGTCGGCGGCGCCGGTGAAGCGGATGGGCCTTCCCTTTTCGTCGTACTCGATGGTGAGGGCGTTGCCGAGGCCCCGCTCGTGGCCGAGGTCGGATCGTCCACGGTGACGTTGTGGCCCCGGGCCGCCAGCTCGGCGCGCACCCCCTCCGGCACGCCGCTCTCTACCGCGAGCCAGTACGGCTCGGCGAAGGTGACGCGCGCGGCGGAGATCGCCCGCTGGACGTCCATCGGAAGTCCATCAGGTTCATGAGCATCTGGGGCATGGTCTGGTTGATGGTGTAACCGCCGGGGGTGCCTATCGCCACCCGGGGCCGACCGTCGCGCATCACGATGGCCGGAAACATGCCCCCGTCCCTGAGGCCGCCGGGACGTATCTCCGGCACGTTCCCCCTCGGGTCGAAGCGGTGCCAAGCGAGCGAGTCGTTGAGCCAGATGCCGGTCCCCTCGGGCATCGTTCGGCTCCCGAAGAGGTTACCCAAGGTCAGCGACGCGCTGACCACGTTTCCTTCACCATCGGCGACGACGAAGTGCGTGGTGTACCCGTACCCTCCTCCCAGCGGCGCATCGGAAGTCGCCCCCGGAGCGAAGATGCTGGCGGGCTCCGCGTAGGGCGTGGCCACGGAGGGGTTTATGTTAGTGGCCACGTCGGCCCAGTACCCCTCGGAGAGCAGCAGGTCGAGCGGGGGCGGGTTCAGCTCCGGGTCGCTAGCGTACCGGAGGCGATCCTCGTAGGCCCGCTTGGTGACCTCGGCGTAGCGGTGCAGGTAGTCGGCGCTGTTGTGATCGAACTCGGCGACGTCGAATTGGCTCATCACGCCGAGGCGTTCGAGTCCGTTCCATGGGCTGACCGGCGGCCCCGCCGTGACCACCTCGTTGCCCCGGTAGTCTATGCTCGTGGTGCCCCACCACTCGGCGCGGTTGTCGCACAGGTCGCCGACGGTAAGGAAACCGCCATTCTCGCGCATCCAGGCGTCCACGGCGAAGCCAAGCTCACCGCCGTGCAACGCCCCGGCGCCTTCCTCAGAGATCCGGCGCAAAGAAAACGCCCCAGGTCCTCCTGCACGAGGGTCTTCCCCTCTTTGAGCGGCACGCCGCCGTTCCCGTAGATCTCTCTTGCGTGTGGGGAGAAGGCGTAGAACTCCTTCCCGGTGTAGTAGGAGGTGCGCTCGGATATGGGGAAGCCTTCCTCGGCGAGCTCGACGGCCGGGACGATGAGGCGTTGCCACTCCAGCTCTCCGTACTCCCCGTGCAACTCCTCCCAGGCCGTTACCATGCCCGGCGTGGTAACGGCCTGGGAGGCTGCGGCTGCGGTTGTCCAGGTAGTTCGGCGTCGGAGGGTAGAACACCTCCGGGTCGAGCGTCTGGGGCACCCGGCCGGCGGAGCCGAGGGAGCGCAACTCGCCCTTTTCGGCGTCGTAGATCACGAACACCCCGTACCCGCCGACGCCGCTCATGTACGGCTCGACCACGCCTAACGCGGCGGTGAGCGCCGCGTTAGGCGTTACCTCCCTCGGCGAGAATGTCGAGGCCGGTCTGGGTGGCTAGCGGGTCGGCGGAGCCGACCATCCCGTTCGTCCCGACGGCCAGAACGTCGGACGTGTTCCGGCTCGCGGGACCCTCCCGGAGGGGCGGCTCTTCGGGTTCGGCGACCGTCGTCGGGGCGATCCGCTCCACCGTTCCCTGGCGGGTTCCCCGCTCGACGGTCTCCTCGCGGGGGAGGAGGTTTTCAGGGGCGTCACCGGGAGCGGTGGCCTGTCCCCCTCAGGAGGTCAGGGCAAGGACCGTCAGCATCGCAAGAAGAACACGTATCAAAACAGGATCCCAAAAACATACGGGCTGCTGGACCAGCTTATAGCACCGTTATCGAAAAACAATCCGGATTGCTCGGGTGGTTAAGCGGGGCGTCTGGGGGGCATGATGCCGGTGACATGATCGGGTGGGTGCGAAAACACTGGGAGCAGTTCAAGGAAGACGAGCCGGGCCGGCGCTTCCAGGACAGCTACCGGCGCAACCGGCAAAACAGCAGCAGCCGGTTCAACGCCGGGCGAATCCTCAACATCGTCGCCGGGCTCCTGCTGGTGATAGTGAGCCTCTTCTTCGGATGGGCGCCGGGTCCCGGTCTGTTGACCTTCTTCATCGGTCTGGGCATGATCGCGGGCGAGTTCCGGCCCGCCGCCGTCTTCCTGGACTGGGCCGAGGTGCGGCTGAGAAAGCTGTGGCGGATCGCCAGGGCCATCTGGGCAAGCGCCCCCCCCGGCGAGAGGGCCCTGATCGTGCTGGCGGCAGCGGCCGGCGTGGTGGGGCTGGTGAACACGCTCTTCTACCTGCTCTAGGGAGCCCACTCTCGACGCGCCCCGCGATGCGATACCCAACCCGGCCGCGAACCTTCCGAAGAGCCCGGCCGCCTTATCGTCGGGCGATCAACCAAGCACGTAACTGGCCAGAATGCCCTGGAACCAGGTAGATGTTCAGGTTCTTGTTGAATCGCTTCTGGATGGGTGCGGGGCTGCCCAAGATCCAGATCTTCAGCTCCGCGTCGAGGTCGAAGTGCCCGGCAGTCTCGACGCTGAAATAGGTTACGCTCTCGTACGGTAAAGAAGGGTACTCGACCTTACTGCCCGTGAGATCCTGTTCTTCCACGAGGATGAGCCGTTTGTTCGTGAACACGAACAGGTCCCTTATAAGCTGGTAGGCCTTTTCGATCCGCTCTCCCGAAGCCGGGGCCTGTGTGAAGTCACCCTCGATGTTCGACGCGTCGATCCCCGACGCGTTGCCACGCAGACCGTCTAAAAACCCCTCCGCTCTCCTCCTCGGGAAGGTCGGTCGCACTACCCATTCTATTCAACCCCCAGCCGAACCACCGCGCGGCCCAACATTCGTCAGGGTGAGCCGTGTAAAGCCTCGATGGCCTCTACCCCGCTCTCGCGGGCGACGACGGCGATGCGCGCGATGCCGACGAAGAGGCCGCTTTCGAGGGCGCCGGGGATGCGCTGGATCTCATCTTGCAGCGCCGCCGGGTCGGGAATGCCGCCGCCGAAGAGGCAGTCGGCGGTATAGTTGCCCCCGTCGGTCAAGTAGGGCCGGGTCGGGTCGCCCGTCTGGGAGCCCCCGCCTTCAAGGCGCAGCGTCGGCTCGCAGCCCAAAGACGCCAGGTGCTCCAGGGTGACCTCCCAGCCGAAGGGTTCGATCTCCACCGGCAGCGGTCCCTCGCCCAATACGTCCACGACCTTCGAGCCGTCGGCGATCACGACCAGGCCCTCCTCCCCGGCGTGGGCCACGATCTTCTCCCTCAAGAGCGCTCCGCCGCGGCCCTTTATGAGTGAGAGGTCGGGCGAGATCTCGTCGGCCCCGTCTATGGTGAGCCGGGGCCGCGCCTCCGCGAGGGTGACCAGCGGCACGCTGGCCTCCCTGGCCAAAGCCGCCGTGCGCGCCGAGGTGGGCACCCCCCGGACGTCCTCCAGCTCGCCCGACGCGATCAACTCCCCGATCCTGCGCACCGCGAAGGCCGCCGTCGAGCCAGTCCCCAGCCCCACGACCATCCCGCTCTCGACGCGCTCCTCTACCGCCCTCTCGGCGGCGGCGCGCTTCAAGTCCTCGCCCCGCACTCTCCCCCCTGGCCCGCGCCAGCCTAGCCGACGACCTCGACCCTGGAAGCCTGCTTGCCGCGCCTACCCTCGACGACCTCGAACTCCACCAGGCTCCCCTCCTCGAGCGTCCTGAAACCCTCGCCGACGACCTCCGAGTAGTGGACGAAGAGGTCGTCACCGCCCGCCTCTGGCTCGATGAAGCCGTACCCTTTCTCGTCGGAGAACCACTTGACCCTGCCGCGCGCCACTCTGAGCACCTCCAAAAAGTCCCTCTTCCCCGCGAGCCACCCTCGCATCCAAGGCCGGACTCTACCATCCGCGTGCCCGCCGGAGCAAACGGAAGAGCCTCCGGCGAGCTTCCGGCGTAGTCCTATCCGTCCGGTTGCTCGTCGAGGCGTACGGTGACCTCGCGGGGCTCCTCGCCGGGGGTGACGACGGTCATGGAGAGCTCGTCGCCGGGCTTCAGGGAGTTGACGACCGCGATCACGTCGTCCGGCGTCGTGACCGGCTCGCCCCGGATGTCCGTCACCACATCCCCCATCGGCACCGGGAGGCCCGCGATCTCCTCTTCTTCGCGCCCCTCCCCACCCCTCATGCCGGCCCTGTCGGCGGGACCGCCGCTGACGACCTCGTTCACTATAGCCCCCCGCTCCGGCAGGCCGTATTCTTCCGAGAGCTCCTCAGCCGAGCGGCCCGAGTACGCCGCGAGCTCCTCGACGCCCGCGGAGAACATGCTGACGCCGATGTAGCCGTGCTCGACCTCGCCGGTGGCGATGAGCTGCTCGACGACACCCTTGACCGTGTTGATCGGGACGGCGAAGCTGAGGCCCTGCGCTATGTTGCCACCCGAGTCGGCGGCCTGGGCGTTCACCCCGATCACCGTACCCCCCATGTCCAGCAACGGCCCCCCGGAGTTGCCGGGGTTCAACGCCGCGTCGGTCTGCACCGCGCCGTCTATAGTGTAGTTGTTCGGCGTCGGCACCGGCCGCCCGACCCCGCTCACGATCCCGGTCGTCACGCTGATCCCGACATCCAACGGGTTCCCTATGGCGACCACCGGGTCCCCCACTGCGACCGCGTCGGAGTCCCCGAGCGTCAAGGGCTTCAACGCCTCCCTCGGGGCATCCACCTTCAGGACGGCGATGTCCGTGGAGGCGTCCTCGCCCACCACCTCGGCCTCGTGCCTGGCCCCGCTCGCGAAGCGCACCGAGACCGCGTCGGCCCCTTCGACGACGTGCTGGTTGGTGACCAGGTGACCCGCCTCGTCCACGACGAAACCCGAGCCCCCGCTCGGTCCGGTCTCCTCCGAGCTGACGTACACGCTCACCACCCCCGGCCCGTCCCGATCGTAGACCTCGCGCACCCACGGCGCCCCCTCGCCGGAGGCCGCCTGCTGCCGAGGCGACGACACACCGCCGGCCGTGTCGCCAGAGCCCTCGTCCAGCCTCGCGACGCCGACGTAGACGAAGACCGTCGCGATGAGCCCACCCACGATCCCCGCAATGAGCGCCGCGAATGCCGTCTTCAGCACGCGTCCCTCTCCCAAATACTCGGAGACCTTCTCACAACAACTCCTGGTTCTCGATGGCGAGGCTGTCGAGCTTCCACTCGCCCCCTTCGGCGACGAGCGTCCAGGAAGCCGTGTTCCGCTCGGTTCGGTTGGTGTGCTCCGCTATCGTGACGCCCGTGACGGTCGCGGTATTGCCGGAGACCTGGGCATCAGGCCCCTCCTCGAAACTAATGCTCTCCAACGTCTCGAAGATCGCGGACCAGGCCTCTGCAGAGTTCACCCCTTCTCGTTGCCGAAATCCCTGGGAGAGGAGTTGGTAGGAGGCTTCGTAATCTTCCGATTCGGCTGCCTCGTAGACCTGCTCGACCACTTGGGCGGCAGCCTCCTCCGACAGCGTGTCGTCGCTACCACCGACGGAGCCGCCGTCTCCCTGTCCTCCCCCCGCCGGAGGATCTTCGGCCGGCTGTTGCTGCTGCGGCTGTTGCTCTTGCGGCTGTTGCTCTTGCGGCTCGGGCGCCGGTGCCGGGTCCTGACTCCCGCTTCCCTGCCCCTCGCCCTCCGGCTGGTTCGCCTGTTGATCCTCTGCGGGCTGGTTGTTCGGGGACGGGCTCTGCCCTGTGTTGGGATCTTGTCCGTTGTCGAGCGACGCGTAGGCTGCGGCGACACCGAGGAGGACCAGCAAGAGCGCCGCGGCGGCGAGGAGGAGCGGCCCGCGCCCCCGACGGTGGTCCTCGCGCCGTTCGCCGACCGGCGGAGCAATCGGCGGGGCGCCTGTCTGAGCCGCGCGGGTGTTCCGTCCGGTGGCGGGCGGGGTCTTCGGGGCGGCGGGCGCGGCAGCGGCGGCGCGGGTGGGGTAGGTGCCCCGGTCTGCTTCCAGCAGTCGTATCCGCACGTCGTCGGCGGTGGGGCGGCTTTCAGGGGTCTTGCTCATGCAGTCGAGGATGAGGGCGTCCAGGTCTTCGCTGACGGAGTCGTTCAGTTCTTTGGGCGGCGTAGGCTCCCTGGAGACGTGCTGGTGGGCGACCGTGATCGGGCTCCCGACGAACGGCGTCTTCCCGGTCGCCGCCTGGTAGAAGGTCACCCCGAGCGAGTACACGTCGCTCTTCGGCGTTACCCTCTCGCCCCTGAGCTGCTCGGGCGACGAGTACAGCGCGGTGCCCAGGTAGGCCCCCGTCCGGGTAGCCTGCGTGGCGTCCAGGGCCCGCGCGATACCGAAGTCGGAAAGCTTGGGGCGGGCCCGCTCGTCCAGGAGGACGTTGTGCGGCTTCACGTCGCGGTGGACGATGCCCCCTTCATGGGCGTGCGCCAGCCCCGCCGCGACCCCCATCCCCAGCCGCGCGAGCTCCTCGTTGGAGAGGCGGCCCTTCCCGTCTATGAGCCTCTTGAGGTCGCCGCCGGGAACGTACTCCATCACGATGTAAGAAGCCTTACGACCCTCGAAGTCGTCCTCGCCCGCGTCGTAGACCTGCACGATGTTCGGATGCGAGAGCCTCGCGGAGGTGCGGCCCTCGCGCCGGAAGCGCGCGGCTATGTCCGTATCGTCGTGGCCGGGTTTGAGGATCTTGATGGCGACCGGGCGCTCCAGAACGGCGTCGCGCCCCAGAAAGACGCGGGCCATACCGCCCGAGCCGATCTCGCGCTCTAGCATGAACCTCTGTGCGAACCTGGTCGTCACGCGCCGATTATAGTGCTCGGTCGGCTCTTCGGCAGACCTTTTTCTCGTTCCTCGGGCGGTCGAGCTTCCATCCCCCGCCCTCGACGAGTGTCTCCCGGCCTCGCAAGATCCCGACCCCCGCCGCCTCCCCGACGTCCCGAGAGACGCCCTCGCGGCCCCTGCACGACGCCTCCACACGCTTCCAAGCCGGCCAGAACATCCACGATTCCACCGGAGATCTCCGGTATCTCGTCGTGGCCCGAAAGGACCGCCGACGCGCCGCCCCGATCTCGCACCCGGCTAGACGACCTCGCGGCCCATCGCGCTCGCGAAGGGCTGGAGCGTTTCGCGCAACCCGACGAGCGCCTCCGCGGGGAGCGCCTGCTCCGCGTCGCAGAGGGCCTCTTGCGGTTCGTGGTGGCTCTCGACCATCAGGCCGTCGGCTTCGGCCGCTACGCTCGCCTTGCTCAAGGGCACCACCAAGTCGCGCCGCCCGGCGGCGTGCGAGGGGTCCACGATCACGGGCAGGTCCGTCAGCCGCTTCGCCACTATCACCGCCGAGAGGTCGAGGGTGAATCGCGTAGAGGTCTCGAACGTCCGGATGCCGCGCTCGCACAACACCACGTTGTCCCCGCCCGCCGAGGTCACGTACTCCGCCGCGAGCAGCCACTCCTCCACCGTCGCCGCGAAGCCGCGCTTCAAGATGACGCCATGCTCGGCCGAGCCCGCGATCGCCGAGCCCACCGCCTTTAGCAGCGCGAAGTTCGCCATGTTGCGCGCTCCGATCTGGAGGATCGGGGCGTGCTCCATCACGAGCTCGACGTCCTGCGGGTCCAGAACCTCCGTGACAGCCCTCAGCCCCAGGTCGCCCGAGACCTCGGAGAGTATCCTCAACCCCTCCTCGCCCAAGCCCTGGAAGGAATAGGGGGAGGTGCGGGGCTTGAAGGCACCGCCGCGCACGTACTCGAAGCCGGCCCCTTTGACGGCCTTTGCGCTCGCGACGAACTGGTCGTAGCTCTCGACCGTGCACGGACCGGCGATCACGCGAAAGGTGTTCGGCCGGATCATGCCGTTGCTGGTCTTGACGTTGGTCTTGACGCCGCTCTGTATCAAATCCACGCTATATGCCCCTATTACCCGTGAAACTACTGTGTGCCGGAAAAGCTACCTGGAAAACTCGCCGCGTTGGATCTCCAGGTCGCGGATGCGGTGCAGGATCAGCTCGAAGATGTCGCGCATCGAGGCGTCGTAGATGGGACCCTCGTTCTGCTCGACGACCCCGCGCAGGATCTCCTCCTCGCGCCTGGGATCGTACACCGGGGCCCCCACCTCGGCCTTTATCGCCATGATCTCTTGCACGATGCGCGCCCGCTCGTTCAGAACGCGCACGAGCTCGCGATCCACCTCGTCCACCCGGGCCCGAAGCTCGCGTACCCTGCCTTCCATCTCCGCGCCATGCTCCATGAGCCGAGAATTCTATCTCAGAGCCGATCGGCCTGTCAGTCGGTCAGCTCGTCAGCCCCTCGGTGAAAGTCCGCAGTCTGGTAGCATCTGCTATCCCTGTTGAAAGGTCACATCGAGAGGACTAGTCTACGCGTGGCGGTCAGCAGGAAGGCCGAGATGCCGACACACTGAGCACGCGACCGAGAAGGGAGCAGATGAAGTTTAGAAAAGAGCTCGACCCACTCGCCCCCTACAGGCCGCCTCGCGTGGCCGAGGAGGCGGAAGCCGACCGCGGCGCTGTTGGGGACGCGAACGGCTACGTAAAGCTGACGATGAACGAGGTCTCCTTCGGGCCCCTCCCCGAGGCGGAAGCGGCGATGCGCGAGATCCTCCCGCGCCTCAACCGCTACCCCGACCGCCACGCGGGCTCCCTGCGCGAGGCGATCGCCGGGGCCAACCCCGGTACAGACCCCAGGAACGTCCTCGTCGGCAACGGCTCCAGCGAGGTCCTCCTGAACGTACTCCAGCTCGTGGAGAAGCCCGGCGAGGTCCTCTTCCCCTGGCCCTCCTTCGGCCTGTACGCTGCGATAGCGACCGTGCTCGGCATGAAGCCCGTGAAGGTTCCGCTCGCCGGCGACCACCGCATAGACCCCGAGGCGCTCCTCTCCGCCGTCACACCCGAGACGCGCGCCATCATCCTGTGCAACCCTAACAACCCGACCGGCACGCACATGAACCTGGAGGAGGTGCGCGGTCTCGCGGGGAGGCTCCCCGAGAGCGTGCTCCTGATCCTGGACGAGGCGTACCACGAGTTCGTCTCGGACCCGGCCTACGGCGGCTCGCACGAGCTGGCCCTGGAGACGCCGAACGTCGTCGCCGCGCGCACCTTCTCTAAGGCGCACGGCCTCGCGGGGCTGCGCGTCGGCTACGGCCTCGCCCCCGAGCACATCGCCGACTACGCCGAGAGGGTGCGCTTCCCCTTCTCCGTGAACCTCATGGCCCAGGCCGCCGCTACCGCCTCGATGCTGGCCCGCGACAAGATAAGGGAGCGAGCCGAGTTCGCCGTTCGCGAGCGCGAGCGGCTAGGGGAAGCTTTCGCCGCCGCGGGTCTGAACTACGTCCCCTCGCAGGCGAACTTCATCCTGGTCGAGACGGGGCCGGAGGTGTTCGAGAGGAGGCGGGTGCTGGTGCGCGAGGGCGAGGCGTTGGGCTTCCCGGGCTGGAGCAGGGTGACGGTCGGGAGCGCCGCAGAGAACGACCGCGTGATCGGGGCGCTCGAAGGGGCGTTGCCGGCGGAGGCGCATCCGGCGCCTTGAGCCGCTCCCTGGCGATAATCGGGGTCGGGCTGGTCGGGGGCTCGGTGGGCCTAGCCGCCAGGAGGGCGGGCTGGGAGGAGGTCGTCGGCGTCGACGATCCGGCGGTTTTGGAGAGGGCCGCCGGCCTCGGGGCCATCGACCGCGCCTCGACGCTAAAGGAGGCGCGCGGCGCGAACCTCGTGGTGCTTGCCGCCCCCATCTCGAAGGTCGCGGAGCTGGTGGGGGAGCTCGCGCCGACGGACGCTCTCGTCACCGACGTTGCATCGGCAAAGACGAAGGTGGTGCGCGCCGCCGGAGAGGCGGGGCTGACTCGCTTCGTCGGCGGCCATCCGATGGCCGGGAGCCAGCTCTCCGGCGTGGCGAACGCGGAAGCGGAGCTCTTCCGCGGCGCCCGCTACTTCCTGACGCCTACGGATGGGACCGACCCGGACGCCTACCGCGAGATCGCGGGGTTCGTGCGGGAGCTGGGCGCGGTGCCGACGGCGGTGGACCCTGAGAAGCACGACCTGCTAATGGCCACCCTCTCGCACCTGCCGCACCTCATGGCCGTGGCGCTCTTGAAGGTCGCCTCAGACATCTCGCCCGAGGCGCTCTCCTTCGCCGGCCCCTCCTTCCGAGACCTCACGCGCGTCGGCTCGTCCAGCCCGGGCCTATGGTCAGACATAGTGGCGGAGAACGCGCCGGCGTTGGGCGAGGCGTTGGGCCGTTTCGCGGGGGTGATGGCGCAACTCGGCAGCGAGATCTCCTCGCGCGAAAAGGTCGCGGGCCGCTTCCGCGCCGCCCGCGAAGCATACGACGCCCTGGGCGGCATCCTCGTCGAGAAGAGCGGTCGCAACGCAGAGCTCGCCGTCCCCGTCGAGAACCGACCCGGCGTCTTCGCCGAGGTCACGACCCTCATGGGCTCCAACGACATAAACATCCTCGACCTCTACGTGCGCCACTCCAACACCGAAAGGGCCGCCCTCGTCCTCACCTTGGACGCCGAAGCGGTCCCGCTGGCCCAGGAACTGCTGCGCGAGGCGGGCTTCGGAGCGGAACCTCAAGGCTAGAGCGCGGAAGCCGCGTCAGCACATCCTTCGCGCCATCTCCTCGAAGAGCGCGTCACACTCCCTCTCCAGGACGCCGCGCACCACCTCGAAACCGCCGAAGAAGCACCGGCGGGAGATCT
>JADDPV010000044.1 GCA_016781705.1 Rubrobacter sp. | reverse complement strand
GGCTGGTACGAGGGAGAGCTGATCCGGCGCGTGGATCCCCTTCGCAGGAGCCTCGGCGAGTTCTTTCGGGACGAGGTCGCCGAACCTCTGGGGCTGGAGTTCTACATCGGGGTGCCTCCCGAGGTCTCCGCGTCGAGGATCGCGGACATCGAAGCTTTCCACCCCTTGCGGATGCTCCTGCACCTGAACACCATGCCACCGGGGATGGTCCTGGCGCTCATGAACCCGAGGTCGCTCACGAGCCGGTCGCTCAATCACATGAAGCTCCGCTCTCCCGGGGACCTCAACAAACCGGAATACCGGGCCGTCGAGATCCCGGCGGGCGGCGGTGTGGGCCTGGTGAGGAGCATCGCCAAAGCCTATGGTGTCTTCGCGACGGGTGGTCGCGAGCTGGACATCGCCGAGGAGACGATGGATGCCCTGACCACGCCCGCCTCGGCACCCTCTTTGGGCATTCGGGACAGAGTCTTGCACACGGACACGCTTTTCTCTCTGGGCTACATGAAACCCTTCCCCGCGTTCGACTTCGGCGCGAGCGAGAAGGCTTTCGGCACGCCGGGCCTGGGCGTCTCCTTCGGCTACGCCGACCCGGACGCTCGGGTGGGCTTCGCATATGCCCCGAACAGGCTGGGCTTCTACATGTGGGACGACCCGCGCGAGAAGGCGCTACGCGAAGCCCTCGAACGCTGCCTGAAGAGTCACTGAAGAGGATCGCCCGCCGGGGGGAACCCGCGTGGGTCTTTGAGAGCGCGAATACACATGAGAGGGGAAGACGAAATGGCCAGGAAACGGCAGGAGGATACCGGCATGGAGAACACAGAGCGGACGGACGTTTTGGTCGTGGGCGCGGGCCCGACCGGACTCACCCTCGCCTACCAGTTGAAGCGGCTGGGGGTGGATTTCCGGATCATAGACAAGAACCCAAAGCCTTCTACGACCTCGAAGGCGATCGGGCTCCAGTACCGGGTCTCGGAGGTGCTCTCCTGGATGGGCCTCGCCGAGAAGTTCCTCGCCAGGAGCGCCACGAGCCAGAAGGTCAACATGTATGCGGGAGGCGAGCACGTCCTGCAACTGAACCTGGGCGGGCTGGACACGGGGATCGGCAAGGACGCGTTCGCCCCGCGTATGATGATGATCCCGCAGAGCGAGACCGAGGCGCTGCTCATAGAGGCGCTGGAGGAGCAGGGAGGCCACGTCGAGCGTGGCGCGGCCTTCCTCGGCTTCGAGCAGGACGACGAGCGGGTCGTCTCCCACATCCAACGCGCCGACGGTAGCGCGGAACTGATAGAGTCGCGCTACCTGGTCTCTTGCGAGGGGGCGCACAGCCTGGTGCGCAAGCAGGCGGGGATCTCTTTTGCCGGCGAGACTTACCCGTTCGCCTTCGTGATGGCCGACGTGGAGCTCGACTGGGACCGAAGCCGCGACGAGATCTACTCGTGGCTGCACGAGGAGGGCACCTTCTCCGCCGGTCCCTTGCCCGGCAACAAGTGGCGCCTGTTCGTCGAGATGGGCGAGGGAGAGCGTATCCCCGAGGTCACGCTCGAGTTGGTCCAACAGCTCCTTGCCGAGAGAACCGGGGACCGCAGGACGCGGGCGAGCAACCCGACGTGGCTCTCGGAGTTCAGGATCAACAGCCGCATGGTGGACCGGTTCCGCGAGGACAGGGTGTTCCTCGCCGGCGACGCGGCCCACGTCCACAGCCCCTCCGGTGGCCAGGGCATCACCACCGGGATGCAGGACGCCTACAACCTATCGTGGAAGCTGGCCCAGGTCCTGAACGAGGGCGCGCCCGACGAACTGCTGGACACCTACGGGGAGGAGCGGCTGCCGGTCGCCCGGAGCGTGCTCGCCACTACGGAGCGCAACACGGGCATCCTGTTCCCGCGGAGCCGCCTCGGCCGCATCTTCCGCAACGCCGTCTTGCTGCCCCTGCTGCGCTCGCATAAGGTGCAGGGGCGGCTCGTGCGTAAGATGTCGCAGCTCGACATGAACTACCGGGGCCTCGGCCTCTCGGTGCACCGGGAGGCGGGCGGCCCCTTCTCCCGGGCACGCTCGCGAACGCGCGTACGCGCGGGTGACCGGACACCCGACGTGGTCTTCCGCGACGCCGGAACGGGCGGGCGGATCTCGCTATTCGCGCTCCTCGGGTACTCACGCCCAGTGGCCCTGATAGGACAGGATCAAACGACGGACGAGGAGAGGGTCGACCGGCTCACGGCGGCGCTCGGCCGCCTCGGCATCGAGAGCTGCCTCGTGACGCGGGAGGGGTTTCGCGGGGAGGCTTCCGGCGCCTCCTGCCTGGTGGACGTTCACGGCGACTTCGGGCGGCTCTACGGCGCGGAGGGCGAGTTCCTCTACCTGATCCGCCCGGACGGATACGTCGGGCTGTTCCAGAGCCCTGTAGACGAGCGCGTCCTGCGCGCCTACGTGGCGAAGCTGCGCCCGGCCTCCGTGGTCGCCGACGCATTCGGTGCACCGGCCCGGCGGTGGCCGACGCCCACTGCCGGGCCCTGGGAGGTGCGGTGACGAGACCTCCCATCTACAAGACCGTCGGGGGAGAAGCCGAAACCACGGCGCTCTACGACGAGGCCCTCGCCAAACTCGACGTGGAGTATGAGAGCCGCGCGGTGGAGACGCGCTACGGCGCGACGCACGTCCTGGTATGCAGGCCTGATAGCGCCCCGCCGCTCGTCGTCCTTCCGGGCGTTAACTTCCTCAACCCGCTCTGCCTGGCCTTGTTCTCGCCGCTCGCCCGGAGCCACCGCCTCTACACGCCGGACATAGTCGGTCAGCCCGGCAAGAGCGCCCCGACCCACCCCTCCCCGAAAGGCGACGGCCACGCCCTGTGGTTAGAGGACGTGCTCGATACCCTCGGGTTGGGGAGCGTCCCGTTCGTCGGCGTCTCTTACGGCGCGGGGCTGATCCTGCGGCTGTCCGGGCTCGCTCCGGAGCGAATCAGTCGGGCGGTCGCCTTCCAGGGCGACGTCCACTCGCACGTCGGTGATCTCGTGCCGCTCGGTGTCTCGGAACACCTTTACGAGCCTGACGTCAGGCTTACCGGAGTTGTTCTGGCCGAGGACGATCTTCTGAGTCCCGGTCCGATGCCCCTGTTGCGGATCTGGGGCGACCCCACAGTCCTCGAAGCCAGCGCGAGCCCCGGCAGCCTACCGCCCAGCTCGTGGATAACCCGGGTGTAGGTCACGCCGGCCCCGACCCTGAGCCGCCCGTTCTCCCCGCCCCACTCGCGTAGCTCGGGCACGCGGGCCAGGTCCACGACGACCTCGGGGCGCTCGCGGTCGAAGTTTATGTCCACCATGAGGTCGGTCCCGCCCAAGATGGGCACGGCCTCGGGGCGCGCCGCCTTGAGCTCCAGGGCTTCTCGCCAGCTCGAAGAAGGTTGGAGGACCTCCACCCGCGCCTCCCTCGCGTCCCGCGACGACGCAACGCCGGAAGACCCGGCAGGATGATCGCGCACGGTACGCCCTTTCCCCGTCCCCGCGTCCCGCCCGGCTGGTAGGCGTCTCCGCGGCTCGCGGGAGTATACACGGGCCGATGGTCGGGGCGTCAAGGGTCGTCGGGAGGGTTCTCGGGCGGGGTCTCTCGACCCGCGAGACGGTCGAGGGGTAAGACGACGAGGGCCAGGGCGAGGAGGGCGGCGGCGAGGTAGAAGGCCGGGGCGAACCCCGAGAGGGAGATGACGTATCCGAACAGGAACGCGCCCGCTCCGGTGCCCGCATCGAAGGCGGCGTTCCACAGGGCGCTTCCGAGACCGTACTCCCTCTCCTTGACGCGGTTCATGGTCAGGATCAGGGTGGCGTTCTGCAAGAGGCCGAAGCCGCAACCGAACAAGAGCGCCCCGCCGAGCAAGAGAGGCCCCTTTTGGGTCATGGCGAGCACGCCCACCGCCGCGGCGAGGAGACCGGGCGTGAGCAGGAGACGCGGGTCGCGGCGGTCGCCGAAGCGCCCGGCCCACCACCGGCTCGCGGTGCCGGCGAGGCCCATGAAGAGCAGGGCGGAGACCGCCGAGAATAGTCCCGTGCCCGGCGCGAGGATGGGGAGGAACGTCCACAGGAGCCCGGCGGCCATGGTCGAGGCGAAGAAGACGAGGAGAGGCCGCAGCAAGAGCCCACGCCCGAGGCCGGCGAGGAACCCGGCCGTGCTCTCCCCGCGGGCAGAGGCATCGACGCGGAGGCCGAGTGCCGAAGCCTGGCCGAGGAGGGGCAGGATGCCCCCGAGGAGGAAGACGGTCCGGTAACCGGAGTGGTCCACGAGCCAGAGCCCCAAAGAGTTGCAGAAGATCGTGGGCACGGCGATGGCGACGCCCAAGAGCCCCAGCGCCTCGCCGCGGCGCCCGGGCGGGGCGAGCTCCGCGACCGTGGCGGCGAACACGACCGTGACGACCCCGAACCCGATCCCACGGACCAGCGTGACGGCCAGCACCGCCGCGAGGGTCCCGGCGGCGGCGTAGAGGAACGCGGGGAGCCCCAGGAGGAGCGAACCGACCGCGAGGACCACCCGGTAGCCCAAGAGGTCCAGGGCACGCGGCATCCAGACCTGGGTGAGCACCGTGGTGAGCATGAACGCCGCCGTCGCGAGCCCCGCGCCCGAACTGCCGCCGCCGACGCTCTCCGCGTAGAGCGGCACGACCGAGAGCAGCATCTGGAAGCCGGCAAAGGTCGCGCACGTGACCGCGCCCAGCAGCGCCAGCCGAGGCGTGAGCAACGTCCCTTTTTCGGTCTCCCCCATCGCTCCTCTCAATGGTAGACCTTCTCTAGCGTAAGGCACGCCGGCGATGGGACGAACGCAACGCCGAGCAGGGCCCCACCCGTAGTGTAGTTCCCGAAGCCCGCGCATCGGCGGCACGGGTCGAGGGTTGGTCGCGGGTCCTACCCCACACTCGAACCGCCGCAGGCATTGTATCCGGCGGGCTTTTTCGAGATTTTCTTAATATGCTTACCTATAGGGCAACCGTCACCGTCG
>JADDPV010000043.1 GCA_016781705.1 Rubrobacter sp. | reverse complement strand
AAAGTCATACTCCTATACGTTATCGGCCGGGACCCCGTCGGACTTTAGCCATAAGGGCGGGGCGGTGATGCTAAGATGTGCGCCTCTGGCAAAGCCTCCCATGTAGAGGCAGGTCGTCGAGCGAATGGTCGGAGGGTGAGATGGAGAACGGCCGCCCGGCCGCTTACGTAACGGGGGTAGGGATCGTCGGCCCTATAGGGGTCGGAAGGAAGGCGTTCTGGAGCTCGCTGCTCGGAGGCGAGAGCGGGATGGGTCCCATCACGCTCTTCGACCCTGATGGCTTCGAGGTCAGGATCGCCGCCGAGTGCTCGGAATTCGACCCCAAGGATTTCATGGACCGCAAGGTCGCCCAAAGGACCGATCGCTTCACCCAGCTCGGCCTCGCCGCCGCGAAGCTCGCCCTAGAAGACGCGGGCGCCTGGGGGGAGCTCGAAGGGGAGAACGCCGAGCGCGTCGGGCTCATCCTGGGCAGCGGCCTGGGTGGGGTGGGGAGCATGGAGGACACTCAGTACACCATAGACACCAAAGGTCCCGCGCGGGTCAACCCGTTCGCGGTCACCAAGATCATGCCGAACTCCGCGGCGGCGCACGTCGGCATCCAGCTCGGCGTGCAGGGACCATCGGCCGCCCCGGCGCTGGCCTGCGCCTGCGGCACCGACGCGGTGGCTTTGGGGTACGATCTCATCCGCCGGGGCGACGCGGACGTCGTCATCTGCGGCGCCTCCGACGCCCCCGTCACCCCCGTGATGGTCGCGGGCTTCATCGCCATGCGCGCCATGAGCCGCAACAACGAGAACCCGGAGGGCGCGTGCCGCCCGTACGACAGGGACCACACGGGGTTCGTGATCGGGGAAGCCGGCGCGGTGATGGTCCTGGAGAGCCGGTCCTCCGTCGAGCGCCGCGGTGCCGAGCCCTACGCCAAGATCACCGGCGCCGGGCGCACCACCGACGCCCACAACATCGCCGACCCCGACCCGAAGGGCCGCGGCATCCTGCGCGCCATGCAGATCGCCCTCAAGAACGCGGACGTCGAAGGCGAGCGCGTCGGCTTTATAAGCCCGCACGGCGCGGGCACCGCCGCCGGCGACGGCCCGGAGTCCCAGGCGATGCACACCGTGAACCCGAACGCGATGATCTCGGCTACCAAGTCCACCCTGGGCCACTCGATGGGCGCGACCGGAGCCGTGGAGACCGCCATCTGCGCCCTCGCCCTCAAGGAGCGGATCGTCCCGCCGATGCGCAACCTCGAGACGCTCGCCGAGGAGTGCGCCGAGCTCGACTACGTGGTGGATGAGCCACGCGACACGCCAGACCTCGAGGTCGCCCTGTGCGCGAACCTCGGCGTCGGCGGCCACAACGCCGCGGTCGTCCTGGAGAGGGCTTAGACGATGGAAGTAGACGTCCTCGTCTTCGGTGGATTCGAAGAGTTCGACGCGATCGACCCTTACGAAGTGCTCGCCAACGCGGCCCGGACGGGCGCGGATCTGAGCGGCCGACTCGTGACCCTCGCAGCGGCGGACGAGGTAGCCGGCTCCCACGGACTGCGCATCCGCCCGGACGGCGTTCTGGACGGGAACCCCGACCTCGTCCTGGTCCCCGGTAGTGGTTGGAACGACCACGCGGAGAAGGGCGCGTGGGCCGAGGCGCAAAAGGGCGCTCTACCGGAGGCCGTGGCGAGCCTGCACGAGGGCGAGAGCACCGTCGCGGCGGTCTGCACCGGGGGTATGCTCCTCCCGGCGGCGGGGCTCGTGCGGGGTCGCCGGGCGGTGACGCATCACGGCGCCCTCGACGAGCTGCGCGAGAACGGCGCGAAGGTACTCCCCGAGGCCCGGGTCGTGGACGCCGGAGACATCGTTACGGCGGGCGGCGTTACCTCGGGGATAGACCTCGCGCTGCACCTGGTCGAGCGTGGTTGGGGCATGCAACTAGCGGAGAAGGTGGCCGAAGAGATGGAGTACGAGCGGCGCGGCAGAGCGGTCACGTCCCACCAGGAGGTAACATAGTTGCCGCCCGCCGAGACGTCGGGGAGGCTTGCGGAGCTGGAGGCCTTGATCTCCCCGTACGGGAGCGCGCTGGTGGCGTTCAGCGGCGGGGTGGACTCCTCGCTGGCGCTGGCGCTGGCGGCGAGGGCCCTACCCGAGGGGCAGGTGCTCGCCGTGACCTCCGACAACGAGACGTACCTGCCCTCGGAGCTGGAGGGAGCCAGAAGCTTCGCCCTCTCTCTGGGAGTCGAGCACCTCGTCGTGGACACGCGCGAGTTGGACAACCCGAACTACGCGAGGAACCCGGCGAACCGCTGCTACTTCTGCAAGAGCACGCTTTACTCGGACCTGAAGGCCCTGGCCGAAGAACGGGGCTACGCGTGCGTCGTGGACGGAGCGAACAAGGACGACGAGGGCGACTATCGTCCCGGACGGAAGGCGGCGAAGGAGCTGGGGGTGGTCTCGCCGCTCTCGGAGGCCGGGGTGACGAAGAGCGAGGTGCGGGAGCTGGCGAAGCTGTTGGGGTTGCCCAGTTGGGACAAGCCGGCGCTGGCGTGTCTGTCGAGCCGGTTCCCTTACGGGCAGGAGATCACACCGGAGAAGCTGGCCCAGGTGGCGCGCGCCGAGGAGTTCCTGCGCACGCGCGGCTTCCGGCAGGTGAGGGTCAGGCACCACGGCGAGATCGCGCGCCTGGAGGTCGGCGAAGGGGATCTGGAACGCGCCTTCGCCGAGCGCGAGGAGATAGCTAGGGAGCTACTCGACGCGGGGTTCCTCTACGTGACGCTCGACCTCTCGGGCTACAGGCCCGGCTCCCTCAACGCCGCCCTGAACAAGCCCGGCAGGAAGAAAAAACTGCCGGTGGTGGGTTAGGGGCGTAAGGCTCTGGCCACGATCGAGACCAGCCCTACCCACACCCTCGGGGCGATGCCTCTTGGGCTGCCGGGCGTGTCCGCGACCCTCATCCCGGTCGTGGTCCACGCGTACCCGACGGACTTTACGTTCGCCTGCTTCCCTACCCTGGCGCTCGTGACCGCTTTCGTGCTCGCGTCGTTCCTCCTCGGGTTGTTCGGGACGTTGCAGGGCGCCAGGAGGTCCGGGGGGAACCAGGTCGGGATTTTAACGTCGGCGTGGCGATGTCCGTGCCCGCCCGATCTTCTGAGGTCCTGGTGCAGGCTCCCCTAGACGCTACCCTGATCGTCACGTTCGTGGTCATGCTGGTCGGGCTCCTGGGTGCCGTCTTGCCGGGGTTGCCGGGGGTGCCCCTGATCTTCCTCTCCGCCCTCGTCTACGCCTACCTGACGAGCTTCGAATTCATCGGCGCGGGCGCCCTGATCCTGCTCGGCGCCCTCGCCCTCCTCGCCTTCGTCTCGGATTTCCTGGCGACGACCTACGGCGTGAGGCGCTTCGGGGCGAGCAACTGGGGCACCGTCGGCGGCGCTTTGGGCGGCATCGCCGGAACTTTGATCGGGGCGCTCTTCCTGGGCATAGGCGCCGTCTTCGGCCTCCTGCTGGGCACCATAGGCGGCGTCTTCCTCGGCGAGTACCTGCGAAAGCGGCGCGGGGACCGCCAGAGCGCGGGCGACGAGCAACCCAGGGTGAGGAGCGTCCGCGGCGAGCGTCCCGGTGAGCGCGACGACTGGCGACGGACCTCGCGGGCGGCGGGCGGGGCGCTCCTCGGCATCGTGATCGGCGCGGTAGCGCAGGTCGTTCTTGGCCTGATCAGCGTCGCCGTCTTCGTCGCGGCGTTGTTCATTTAGAATCGGTTAGTCTGGCAGCAACTTCGGCCTGTCCAGCCTTCGGCTTCGGCTCGCGTGCCGCCGCGACGCTTTGATCCGCAGCGGCAAAGCCTTGGACGCCGCTTCCGCGCGGTGGTCTCGTCGTCCGACCTCCCTGCTGACAGGCTGATCTACCGAATAGATGGCAGGCTCTATTCCTCTTCGCCCTTTTCGCGCAGGAATCGCTCCAGCTCGTCGACGAGATCGTCGCCGGAGGGGAGGTCTCTCGTCTGCCCCTCGGCCTGCGAGTCGTGGCGCTCTTCGAGCATGCGGACGTAGGAGGCGAGGTCGGAGTCCTGGGCCACGGCGGCCGAGACCTGCGTCTGGTAGTCGCGGGAGGTGCGCTCCAGGCGGCTCGTATCGAGGGCGCCACCGAGCAGGGTTTGAAGGTTTTGCAGGAGCGCGAGCGCCGCGGGCGCGGAGGGGACGGACGGCAGGTAGTGGGGCACGGAGGCCCACAGGCTCACCGCCGGCAGGCCCTCTTCGGCACAGTAGCGGTGAAGCACGCCCGTGATGCCGGTCGGCCCCTCGTAGCGCGAGGCGGAGAGCTTGAGGCCCTCCACGAGCGCGGGGTCCTGGGCGTTGGCGGCGACGGAGGTCGGCCGCGAGTGCGGCACGTCGGCCAGCAGCGCCCCGAGCGTGACCACGAGCGAGACGTCGAGCTCGCGGGCGAGGTCTACGACCGCCCCGCAGAAGGTCTTCCAACGGAAGCTGGGCTCCGGGCCGGAGAGGAGGATGGCGCCGTGGCCGCCTTCCAGGGGGTCCGCGGTCGTCGCCGAAAGGACATTCTCGGGCCACTCCACCGTGCGGGTGACGCCTTCTATCAACTTGATCTGGGGCCTTATCGTCTGGTAGTCGAAGAACGCCTCGCCGTCGAAGCCACCGAACCGCCCGGCCCCCCACTCCTCGCCGGCCGTCGAGACCGCCAGGCTCGCCGCCTCCGCTGCGTCGTTCCATCCCGTGAAGCCCGCGATCAGGACCGGCCGCGTGAGAGGCTCCGGGCGTCGCTCAAGATTTACGTGCTCGTTCATGCGGCAAGCTTACCACGCCAGCGGACGCGGGCCGGCGCGCAGCGCCGCTTCTGGAACGTCGCGGTGCTCGCGCAGCGGCGAAGGCAGGCGTCACGATGGGGGCGTCGCTGTCTCGCCGTGGGGCCAGGAGGGAACGCATAGGACGGTCTTAGCTGGACTTTAGCCATCACA